>JACIWU010000051.1 GCA_014360805.1 Chloroflexota bacterium | reverse complement strand
AGCGGCGCAAGGACAAAGAGGAACTGGCCCGCATCCGCCAACGCCTGGAACAGCAACTGCTGGCCGCCGACGAGCAGGTGCGGCGCTTCCAGGAACTGGATGCGCGCCTGTCTGCCGTTCAGACGCAGGTCGCCCGAATGGCGCGGTTTGATCAGGCGCTGGAGCAATTGCGCAAGGAACTCGTCGCGCTGGTGGGGCAAGTGGACGAGAAACTCACCACGGCCCAGCGCGAGGCCGAACGCGCCCGCCTGGTGGAACGCGAGGCGCAGACCGCCGCCATCGCCGAAATGCGCAAGCAACTGGAACCCCTGCCCAAACTGGAGGAGGCGCTGGAGGCCCGCCGCACCGAGGAACAGCGCCTCAACCAGATGATCCTGGAGCAGCGTTCCAAACTCCTGGCGCTGCAGGACCGCCTGGACGAGCAGATTCACGCCACCCACGTCGTGGAGGAGCAGCGCGCCCACGACGCGAAGCGCATCGCCGAGATTCAGGAGACGGCCAATGAACTCCTGCGCCGCACCGAGGCCCTCACGGCGAAGGCCCAACTGCTGGAAGACAGCCTCCGCAAGACCGAGCAGCAGGTGGCGACGATTCAGGCCACGCGGGATGACCTCCGCACCGAGCAGCGCCAGTTCATGGAGGAGCAACTCCTGGCCGAACAGAAGCGCAAGCGCCAGTTGGACGAGTGGGCGCAGGAACTCGCCCAGCACCAGAAGCGCATGGCCGACTTCTCGGCCGCGATGCAGGTGTACAAGGACTTCTACGACAAGAACCGCCACGCCCTGGAAAGCCTGGAGAAACTGCAAACCCACCTGTCCCAACGCCAGGCCGAACTGGTGGAGATGCAGCGCCTGTCCGAGGAGCGGCAGAAGAAGACGCTGCTGGAATGGCGCGAGGAGAACGAGAAGCGGTGGAAGCAGGAGGCGCTGGCGGCCGAGCACGCCTGGAACCAGCAGCAGCGCCAGAACGAAACTTTCGCCAGTCGCCTGGATGCGCTGGAAGCCGCCACCGCTTTGGCGGATGCGGAACTCGCCCGCGTGTGGGAGGAACTGACCCAGATCGTGGCGGCGCAACTGGAGTGCCTGCACAAGCGCCAGGCCGCCCTGGACGAAATCGTGGCAGCCCGCAAGAAGAAAGGCGCGGCATGGATAAAGCGTGAACCGTAAGCCTTGCCTTTGGGAGCGGACATCGGCGTTTCAAACGGGGGAAGCGTAGATGCACGTCATCGGTACTGCCGGACATGTGGATCACGGCAAGTCCACGCTGGTAAAGGCGCTCACCGGCATAGACCCAGACCGCCTGAAAGAAGAGAAAGAGCGCGAGATGACCATTGACCTGGGATTCGCCTGGCTCACGCTGCCCAGCGGCGAATCGGTCGGCATCGTGGACGTGCCCGGCCACAAGGACTTCATCAAGAACATGCTGGCCGGCGTGGGTGGCATAGACGCGGCCGTCCTTGTCATCGCCGCGGACGAAGGCGTCATGCCCCAGACGCGCGAGCACCTGGACATCCTTGACCTTTTGCAGGTGCAGAACGGCGTGGTCGCGCTCACCAAAAGGGATTTGGTGGAAGACCCCGAGTGGCTGGACCTGGTCCTGGCCGACGTGAGCGAGACGCTGGAGGGCACGGTGCTGGAGGGCGCGCCCATCATCCCCGTGTCGGCCCGCACGCGGGAGGGCATCCCCGAACTCCTGGCGGCCCTGGAGCGCACCCTGGGCCAGATTCCGCCGCGCCCCGACCGCGGACGCCCTCGGCTCCCCGTGGACCGGGTTTTCAGCATCGCCGGCTTCGGTACCGTCGTTACCGGCACGCTGACCGATGGCTCCCTGCGCGTCGGGCAGGAGGTGGAAATCCAGCCCCAGGCGCTCAAGGCGCGGGTTCGCGGTCTCCAGTCGCACAAGCAGAAGGTGGACGTGGCCATGCCCGGCAGCCGCGTGGCGGTGAACCTGTCGGGCGTGAACACCGACCAGATAAAGCGCGGCGACGTCGTTACGAGCCCAGGCTGGCTTCGCCCGACCGTGCTGGCCGACGTGCGCCTGAAGAGCCTGGACGACGCGCCTCGCGCCTTGAGGCACGGCCAGGAGGTGGAATTCTTCTGCGGCGCGGCGGAAGTGATGGCGAAAGTGAGGCTGCTGGAGAGCGACACGCTGGCCCCCGGACACGAGGGCTGGGCGCAGTTGGCCTTGAGCCGCGCCGTCCCCCTGGTCAAGGGCGACCGCTTTGTCATCCGCCAGCCATCGCCCAGCCTCACCATCGGCGGCGGCGTGGTCGTGAACCCGCACCCGGGCCGCAAGCACCGGCGCAAGCAGCCGTCGGTCATCGCGCAGTTGGAGACCGCCGCCCACGGGACGCCGGAGGAGATCATCCTGCAGGCGCTGGACTCGCCGCCGCCCCTGGAGGTGGGCGAGTTGCTGCGCAAGAGCGGGATGCCCCGCGAAACGCTCCTTGAGGCCCTGGAGCGCCTGCGGTCACAGGGGCAGGTAGTTCCCATCGGCGACAAGACCCTGGCCGACGCGACGCTCGTTACCACGCCGCACGCCTGGCAGGCCCTCGTGGGCCAGATGACCGACCTGTTGCGGGCCTATCACCAGCAGTACCCCGCCCGCCTGGGGATGCCGAAAGAAGAGGTCAAGAGCCGCCTGAAGATGCCCGCCCGCCTGTTCAACGAGATCGTCCAGCAGGCCGCCGCCGAGGGCGCTGTGGCGTCGGACGAGGCCGCGCTGCGCCTCCCGTCGCATACGCCGCACTTCCGGCCAGAGGAGCAGGCGAAGGTGGACGCGCTACTGGCGGCCTTCCGCCGCTCGCCCTATGCCACGCCGTCGGTGGCCGAGTGCGAGCAGGCCGTGGGCAGCGAGGTGTTCAACGCGCTGGTGGAGCAGGGCCGACTGGTCAAGGTGAGCGCGGAGGTGGTCTTCCTCGCCGAGACCTACGACGAGATGGTGGACCGCGTGATGCGGTTCATCAAGGAGAACGGCTCCATCACCGTGGCGCAGGTGCGCGACATGTTCAGCGCTAGCCGCAAATACGCCCTGGCCCTGATGGAGCACCTGGACCAGCGCAAGGTAACGCGGCGCGTCGGCGACGAGCGCGTGCTGCGGTAGCGTGCGCCGCCACGCGCCGCATCCGGACAACGGGTGGATTCCAATCCTGGGGCGGAGGTTACCTCACCCATCCTCACCCTGGCTCTCCCCTTCCTCTCCGCGCGCGGGAAGGGAAGGGGAGGGTTGGGGAGAGGTGCGGCGAGGCGTTTGAGGATGTAGTGCGGCGGCGCGGATCGGAGTAAGTGCCGTGTACCGTATCCGCATCCTGGACGCCGCGGCGCGTGATCTGGGAAGGCTGGACAAAATTGTTGGCTGTGTCTTTGCGGGCGAACAAGCCTGAAGGCCGTGGCGCCCACGCGCGCCGGGCCCGCCCTACCCAAGTCCCTCCACCCATTCCGCCGCCGCATTCACATACACCAGCCGCCCGCCGAAGAACGTGCCCAGCACCTTCACCGCCGGAATCCGCATGGGGTCTACCGTGAAGATGTCTTCGGACAGGACCGCAAGGTCGGCCAGTTTCCCCGGCGTGATGGACCCCAACTGCCCCTCCAACCCCGCCGCGTAGGCGTTGCCCATGGTGAAGGCGCGGACGGCTTCCTCCACGGTCAGGCGCTCCTGCGGCTGCCAGCCGTCGGGGCCGGGGCTTCCGTCTGGGCGGCGGCGCGTAACCGCCGCGTGGATGCCCAACAGCGGGCCCAGCCGCTCCACGGGGCAGTCGGAGCCGAAGGCCAGTCGCGTGCCGTGGACCAGCAGCGAGCGGAACGGATAGGCCCATCTTCCCCGCGCGCCCCAGTACCGGTCCACCATCTCGTAGTCGGCGGTGGCGTGCGTGGGCTGGACCGAGGCGATGATGTCCAGCGCGGCGAAGCGGGGGATGTCCTCCTCCGTGAGCAGTTGGGCGTGCTCAATGCGGTGGCGCAGCGGCGGGCGCAGGGTGTTCTCGCGCTGGCGGGCCTCGGCCAGCACATCCAGCACCTCGCGGTTGGCGCGGTCGCCGATGGCGTGAACGGTGGCGCTGATGCCGGCGTCGCACGCGCGCAGCACCCAATCGCGCATCTCGTCCTTCGTCATGGTGCAGATGCCGCAGTTGTCCGTGCCCTCAAACGGCTGGAGCATGTACGCCGTGCGGGAGCCGAGGGAGCCGTCGGCGAACAGTTTTAGCCCGCCGATGCGCAGCGTCGCGTCGCCCAGGCCGGTGAACACGCCCGCCCGCATGGCGTCCTCGGCGGTGTCCTTGTTCAGGTGCGCCAGGACGCGCAGTTTCAGTTCGCCGCGCTGGTGCAGGATGCCGAAGCAAGCCAGGGCCTCGGCCTTCTCGCAATCGTGGATGCCGGTAACGCCGACGGCGTGAGCCTTGGCGATGGCCTCACGCACCGCGCGCACCGTTTCTTCCGTGCCGGGCTTGGGCACGACGGCCTCCAGCAACTTGCAGGCGTTCTCTTTTAGGATGCCGGTCGGCTCGCCCGATTCATCGCGCTCAATCTCGCCGCCCTCGGGGTCGGGGGTGTCGCGGGTGATGCCGGCGATTTCCAGCGCGCGACTGTTGGCCCAGACGCTGTGCAGGTCTTTGCTGTCCAGCGCCACGGGCACATGGGGCGCGATGCGGTCCAGATGGTGGCGCGTGGGGAAGCGCGGGTCGGCCCACAGGTTGCGATCCCAGCCGCCGCCGAGCACCCACTCGTCCGGCCCCGCCTCGGACACCCGCCGCGCGACAACCTCCAGCACGTCATCCAGCGACGCCAGCCCGTCGAGCGCCAGGCGCCGCAACTTCCGTGCGTACTCCAGAAAGTGGACGTGGCCGTCGGTGAAGCCGGGAAGGACCGTCGCGCCGCGGAGGTCAATGGCGCGGCCTGCTGGCGACAGCAGCGGGAGGAGTTCATCCGGCCGCTCGGACACGGCCAGGATGCGGCCCGCGGAGAGGGCGACCGAGGCGGCCACGGGCAGGCGCTTGTCCATGGTGTACACGCGCGCGTTGTGCAGAATCCAGTCGGCAGTTCGCATGGTTCACACCTCACGATGGAGAATGGGATGATCGCTTCTGCTGCATCCAAGTCTTCGTTTGGGATATTATTCTCACACAAAGGCACAGAGCACACTCTCTTCGTGCCTCCGTGTCTTTGTGTGGGATGTTTTCCTCATGGCGCGAAGCGGCTGATACCCGCATCGGTCGCGAACCACACCGCCCCGCGCCCGTCGGGCAGGATGGCCCTGACGCGGGCCGACGCCAGGCCCGAGTTCTCCGGCGTGTACACCTGCCAGTTGTGGCCGTCGTAGGCGGCCACGCCACCCTCCACCGCAATCCAGACGCGGCCGCTGGCGGCGTCCACGGCCCACAGGCGGTTCGGGTTGTTCAGGGTGCGCAGGATGCGCGCGTGATCGTAGCCGACGGCCTCGGGCAGGTGGCGGTAGTTGAACCACCCCTCCGCGACGAACCGACGCACGGCCCTGCGCGCGCCAAACCAGCATGCGCCGCCGTCGTCCAGCGCCAGCCCCCAAATCTCCTGCTCGGTGGGCGGCATCGCCGAATCGGTGAAGGTCTGCCAGGACTTGCCGTCGTATCGGGAGATGCCGCGGTTGGTGGCACACCACAACACGCCCTCGCCGTCCACGGCGACATCCCACACGTAGCCCCCCGCCGGGCCGTTCGCACCGGGCGCGTAGGATGTCCAACTGTCCTTCTGACGCACGCTCAGCCCGTCTTCGGTCCCAACCCAGAGCGCCCCCTCCGCATCCCACGCCAGCGAGAGCGCGCGCCCCGTGGCCAACCCGCCTTCGCCACTCTTGAATCGGGTCCAGCGCTGGCCGTCGTATAGGGCCACGCCGTCGTCCGCGGCGAACCAGATTCCGCCCGCCGGGTCGGCGAGGATAGCGTTGACGTTGGCCGGGGCCTGCTCGCGGCCGGGGAACGTGGTCCAGCGCCCGGCCTCGTATCGGGCTACGGGGCTGCCGGTGAACCCGGCCCAGAGCGCGCCATCCGGCCCGATGGTCAGAGCGCGCACGCGGTTGGACGGCGGCGCGACGCCGGTGGTGGAGCGTCGTGTCCATATTTGCCCGTCAAAGTCGGCCAGGCCGCTGTCCAGAATCGCCCAGATTCTGCCGCCCGCGGCCAGGATGGGCCAACGTTTGCTGCGGGCCATCGCCTGTGTCCACAGGGCCGCGTACTGCGCAGCCGCTTCGCGCACCGTCCCGACGCGGCTCCATGCGCCCTCGTATCGGTAGATTCCCTGCGGCGACGCGGCCCACAGCGCCCCGTCCGCCGTCTGGGCCAGCGCCGTCGCCGCGCCAGGCGCGCCGCTGTCCGGCGGGTACGCAGTCCACACGCCATTCTGGAAGCGCGCCAGGCCGGTATCCGTTGCGGCCAGGACAGCGCCATCGGTGAGGACCAGCAGGGCATTCACCATGCCCGGCGGCAGGCCCGAGTTCTGGGCCGTGTAGGTAACCACGTCGCTATCGGACAGGACGGTTACGCCCAGGCGGGACGCCACCCACCGTCGCCCTTCCGCATCCAGCGCCACCTCGCTGATCGGCCAGCCCAGGCGAAACGCCTCTTGGAAGTCAAACGCATCTTCGCCATCTGGACGCGACACGTACAGCACGCCATCCTGGCCGCCGGCCCAGATTCTGCCATCGGGGGCCACGGCCACCGCACGGATGTCGCGTCGCGTCAATCCGCTTTGCGTGCTCCAAACCGCGCCCCCATAGCGGCTCAACCCACCGTCCGTCGCCGCCCAGATGTCTCCATCGGCCCCCAGGTCCAGGGCGTACACGTTGTTGGAACGCAGTCCATCCTGCGGCGCAAGAAACTGGCGGAAGGTCTCGTCGGCGGCATCCCAGCGGACCACGCCGCCCGTCGTCGCCACCCACACGTAGCGACCGTCGGAAAGGAACGCGCGCGCCTCGTCGCCGCTGGCGTAGGTCGTCCATGCCGCAAGGGTCGTCGTCGGCGAGGTTGTGGGCAGGGGGAGCGCCGTCGGTTCGGGCGTCGGCTCCACCGTGGCGTCCTGGATGGCATAGACGGTGGCCTGCTGCGAACTGCACGCGAATACCCGCTGGCGCGCGGCGTCGGCCACTAAGAGGTGAGTGGGCCCACCCACCGCCACCTGCGACAGGACATCGCCCGTCGCGCCGTCCACAATGGCCACCGTGCCGTCCAGCAGCGCTGCATACACGCGGGCGCGCGGCTCGTCCAGGGCAAGCGTGGCCACCCCGGCCCCGAGCGACACCGTATCGGACACGCGGCTTTGGCTGTCTAGCAGGAGCAAGCGGCGGTCGCCATAGACGCTCACAAAGGTCTTGCCCGAGTTTCTGTCGCCCACGACGGTGAAGGGCACGTACTCGTTGGGGATGTCCTCGGGGATGGGGATTTCTGCATAGAGACGCGCCTGCTGCGCCGACAAATCTACCAGCACAACCCGGCCACCGTGCGCGAGCACTGCCACTCCCCGCGTCCCATCGGCATGGGCGGCTACCCGTTCGTCCGCGCGGATGGGTAGCGCGATTTGCAGCCGCGATTCTTCCAGCGAGCGGCCGTCCAGCAGCGATAGGGTGAGCGTGCCCGGCGTGGCCGGCGACTGCCAGACCGTGAGCAGCAGCCCGGCGGCCTCGTCCACATCCAGGGCGACCAGCCTGCCGCCGCTCACGACCTTCAGCAGGCGATGGCCGGCGCCCTCCAGGACCTGCACCGAGGACTGCGGCCCCGATAACCCTACGTAAACCTGATTGAGGGTGCTGTCCACCCCCAGCATCGGCGCGCCGGCCCACTCCACCACGCGGCTTGCGGTTTGGCCCCCTGCGGCGGCCACGTAGAGACCGTCGGCGCAGGAAATCCACACCTCGCCGGTGGCGCGGTTCACCGCCAGCGCCGTGGGCCGAGGGCCCACACCGATGGCGCGGACAGCCTGCTCTCGTTGCAAGGAGAAAACGTACACCGTGGCCCCAACGGGATCGGCAAGGTACACCTGCCCATCGGCGGGGTGCACGGCGGCCGCCGACGGCACCAGCGCGTGGGAAATCAAATCCTGGGTGCGCGCCGTCAGGTCTATCACGGCCACAGCGCCCGAACCCGGCAGGGATACGAACAGGCGATCCTGCCCCGGATCCAGGACCATCGCATCGGGCCGCGACGGCAAAGTCCACCGCAAGAACTCGGCTCCGTCGGGAGCCAGCGCCAGCACCAGGTTGGCGCCGGGGATCGCGACGTAGGAGACGCCCGTGGTTGGGTGTATCACGGCGACGCCCGGCGCGCCCGGAAGGTCAAGCAGTACCACCCGCCCCCGGTCCACCAGCGCGGCTCGGTCGCCCCCGACCTGCGCCACGATGAGGCGGCGGGCCGAAGCCTGCGCCTGGAGAAAATGCGCGGACGGGAAGATGTCCAGCGCCGTGGGGCTTGCCAGCCGGCGCGTGTCGGCCATGAGCAACCGCCCCTGACGCCAATCACTGACGTACAGGGCGCTCGTGCTGGCGTCCAGCGCCATCTCCACCGGCTCGCCGCCCAGGTCGTACACGCCCACGATGCCAGAGTCGGGGGCGTAGACCGTCATCGAGGCCTGGTACTGGTGCAGGATGAACAGGCGGTGCGTGCGCCCGTCCACCGCGAAGGCGGTAGGCGCGGCCTGGAGCGGCACAACCTCCACCCGGCCGGTGCGGGCGTCCAGCACCGACAGGGCATTGGCGATCTCCTGACCCTGCGGGCCTTTCGCCCCCGAAAGGTACACCTTGCCGGCGCCGGCATCGGCCTCCATGAGCGGTCGCGAGCCCCCCGCGCGCACGACCACCATCAGCCCCGTGTCCACGTTGATGGCGGCGACCTCGCCGGACGCCAGCGCGGCTACGGCCAGATTGTACGCCGGCAGGAAGACGGTCCTCCACGGCGGGGCGGCGAGGGGCACGGTGCGGGCGATGACCCCGCGCCCGCCGTCCAGGACATACAGGGCAGCAGGCCCGCTTCCGCCAGCGCCCCCCAAGAGCACCTGTTGCGCGTCGGAATCCAGGCCCAGGATGCGGGTGCCGCGCGGCGTGGGCACGCGGGTTACGCGCAGCGTGCGCGTGTCCACGATATCCACTTCCTCGGCGCACAGCACGTAGAGGCGGCGGTGTTTGGCGTCCAGCGCCATGTCTGTGGGGTTGGCGCCGATGCCCTGGCGCAGCGGGATGAACCCCGCGAGGATGGGGCCAACCGGCGCCGACGTGGGGCTTGCCTGGGGCGGCGGGGTGCGCGGGGTGCGCAGGGCCGTCTCGGGCGTGGCCGTGCCCACCTCGGCCTGGCACGCGCCGAGAACCAGCGCCGCCGCGAGGGCAAGCGCCGCCCACAACAGTCCTGTCCGCAAAGTCGGTTGGCGGTGCGATAGGGCCGACGTCATCCCACGCCTCCGGCGCCATTGTAGCATAGGTTGCCCCGTCGCGGGAAACGACCGCGCGGGTATGACAGATCAGGCGCCGCGTGGTATAATCAGCGCGGAAGGAAACATGACGGCGAATCGGGAGGTTCCGATGCAAGAAGACCAGACCTATATCCAGGACATCGCCCAACACGAGGGCCAGGAAGTAACGCTCAAAGGATGGCTTTTCCGCAGCACCGACAAGGGGAAACTCCAATTCCTCATGGTGCGCGACGGGACGGGGTTCATCCAGTGCATCGTATTCCAGAAGGCGGTCTCGCCCGAAACCTTTGAGGCGGCCAGGCGGGTTACGCAGGAGTCCTCGCTCATCGTGCGCGGGAAGGTGCGCAAGGAGCCGCGCGCCCCGGGCGGCTATGAGGTGGATGCATCGGAAGTGCAGATCGTGCAACTGGCCCAGGACTACCCCATCACGCCCAAGGAGCACGGCGTGGACTTCCTGATGGATCGGCGGCACCTGTGGCTACGGTCGCAGTCGCAGTGGGCCGTCATGCGCGTGCGCGCCACCGTCGTGCGGGCCATCCGCGACTGGCTGGACGGCCACGGCTTCCTGAACCTGGACACACCGATCCTGACGCCCACCTCCTGCGAGGACACCACCACCCTGTTCGCCACCGACTACTTCGGCGAGCCGGCCTATCTCACCCAGAGCGGGCAACTGTACAACGAGGCCCACATCATGGCGTTCGGCAAGGTATACTGTTTCGGGCCGACCTTCCGCGCCGAGAAATCCAAGACGCGCCGCCACCTGATGGAGTTCTGGATGGTGGAACCGGAAATGGCCTACGCCGACCTGGACGACTGCATGAAGGTGGAGGAGGAGTTCGTCTCGTACATCGTCCAGACCACCCTGCGCGAGCGCGCCTACGAGTTGTCGCTCCTGGGGCGCGACACGACGGTGCTCCAGAACGTTACGCCGCCTTTCCCGCGCATCTCCTACGACGATGCCGTGAAACTGCTGAACGAGAAAGGCGTGAGCATTGAGTGGGGCGACGATTTCGGCGCGCCCCACGAGACCGCCATCGCCGAGAGTTTTGACAAGCCGGTGTTCGTTCACCATTACCCGGCCAAGTGCAAGGCGTTCTACATGGAGGTGGAACCCGACCGACCGGAACTCTCCAAGTCGGTGGACCTTCTCGCTCCCGAAGGGTACGGCGAAATCATCGGGGGTGGCGAGCGCACCGCCAGTCTGGAACTGCTAGAGCAGCGCATCCGGGAGCACAGGCTCAAGCGCGAGGCGTACGAGTGGTACCTGGACCTCCGGCGCTACGGTTCGGTGCCGCATTCGGGCTTCGGGCTGGGGCTGGAGCGAACCGTGGCGTGGATCTGCGGCCTGTCGCACATCCGCGAGACCATCCCGTTCCCGCGGATGCTTACGCGGCTGTACCCGTAGGCGAGGCTTTTTGCCCTGGCCCTTTGGGGCGGGCATGCGTCGTCCCCTCTCTCGCCGGGAGAGGGCTAGGGTGAGGGATGCCACCACCGCGCGGCGCGCACCTCACCCCCTCATTCCCCCCTCTCCGCTGGCGGAGAAGGGGGAGGCCGAAGGCCGGGGTGAGGTTGACATCACCGCGCGGGGCTAAACCCCCGCGCTACGGGGGGCGAAGCCCCGAAGGGGCTTGGCTCGTTCAGCCCGGCGCTTCGGCGTCGGGCGTCCGGTGCGCACCTCACCCCCTCATTCCCCCTCTCCGCTGGCGGAGAAGGGGAGGCCGAAGGCCGGGGTGAGGTTGGCATCACCGCGCGGGGCTAAACCCCCGCGCTACGGGGGGCGAAGCCCCTTCGGGACTGACCCCAGCCAGGAGGGCTTGGCCCTTTCAGCCCGGCGCTTCGGCGTCGGGCGGGCATGCGTCGCCCCCCACAGGCGAATCCGTCCCCTCTCCCGCTGGGAGAGGGCCAGGGTGAGGGAGGCACTTCGGCTCATGGCCACATCCAAAGGCTAATGGCTAACGGCCAACGACCAACGGCCATGCACCAGGAGGAGGATATGTCCGTACAGGAGGAAATCCAACGCCTGCGAGAACTCATCCGCTACCACAACTACCGCTATCACGTCCTTGACGCGCCGGAAATCTCCGACGCCGAATACGACGCCCTGTTCCAGCGGCTCAAGGCGCTGGAGGCCGAGCACCCCGAACTCATCACGCCCGACTCGCCCACCCAGCGCGTCGGCGGGGCCGTCCTGGAGCGGTTTGAGAAGGTGCGCCACCCCCGCCCCATCCTCAGCCTAGCCAACGTCTTCTCCGAGGAGGAACTGCGGGCGTGGGAGGAGCGCAACCGCAAACTCCTGCCCGACGGCACGCCGCTGGACTACGTGGTGGAGCCGAAGATTGACGGGCTGACGGTCGTCTTGACCTACGTCAACGGCGTGTTCACCCAGGGAGCCACCCGCGGCGACGGCGAGGTGGGCGAGGACATCACCGCCAACCTGCGCACGGTGCGCCAGGTGCCGCTGCGCATCCCCGTAACGGGCAATGACCCCGCGCCCGCGCGGCTGGTGGTGCGCGGCGAGGCGTACATGGCTCTGGCCGACTTTGAGGCGTTCAACCGCCGCCAGGAGGAGCGCGGCGAAAAAACCTTCGCCAACCCCCGTAACGCTGCCGCCGGTTCGCTGCGCCAGTTGGATCCCAGCATCACGGCTGCGCGCCCCCTGCGCCTGTACACCTACGCCATCGTGGACGCCGACGGCGTGGACATCACGCACCAATGGGACGTGCTAGACTACCTGAAGCGCATGGGGTTCCCCGTGGCCGACGGGTGCGAACTGTGTCCGAACCTGGACGCGGTCATGGAGATGTACCGCGTGTGGGAGTCCGAGCGCGACACCCTGGGGTACGAGATTGACGGCGTGGTCATCAAGATCAACGACCTGCGCATCCAGGACGCGCTGGGGTTCGTGGGCAAGGATCCGCGCGGGGCCGTGGCGTTCAAATTCGCAGCGCGGCAGGCGGCGACGAAACTGCTGGCCGTGGGCATCAACGTCGGGCGCACCGGCACGCTCAACCCCTACGCCATCCTGGAGCCGGTGGCCGTGGGCGGCGTTACCATCAAGCAGGCCACCCTGCACAACTTTGACGACATCGCGCGCAAGGACATCCGCGTGGGCGACACGGTCATCATCCAGCGTGCCGGCGACGTGATCCCCCAGGTGGTGGGGCCGGTGGAATCCCTGCGCGACGGCGATGAGCAACCCATCGCGCCGCCCACCCACTGCCCCGTGTGCGGCGAGCCGGTCTATCGCGCCGAAGACGAGGTGGCCTACTACTGCGTCAACGCCTCGTGTCCGGCCCAGTTGGTGCGCAAAGTGGAGCATTTCGCGTCGCGCGGGGCCATGGACATCGTGGGGTTCGGCTCGCGCCTGGCCGAGCAGTTCGTGGAGGCGGGCCTGCTCCATGACGTGGCCGACTTCTACTACCTGACCAAAGAGCAGATTCTGGGGCTGGAAGGGTTCGCCGACAAGAGCGCCGAGAATTTGCTGGCGGCCATAGAGGCGTCCAAGAACCGCCCGCTCCAGCGGCTGCTCACGGCGCTGGGCATCCGCCATGTGGGATCCGTCGTGGCGGGCATCCTGGCCGAGCACTTCGGCTCCATAGACGCGCTGATGGCGGCGACGGAAGAGGATTTGCAGCAGGTTCCCGGCCTCGGCCCCTACACGGCGCAGGCGGTGGTGGAGTTCTTCGCCAGCCCCAGCAACCGCGCGGTGATAGAGAAACTGCGGCGGGCCGGCGTGCGCATGGCCGACGTGCGGGCCGAAGCGCCTGCGCGGCCTCAACCGCTGGCCGGCAAGACCTTCGTCATCACCGGCACGCTGCCCACCATGAGCCGCGACGAGGCGGCGGAGTTCATCCGCGCCCACGGCGGCAAGGTTACCGATTCCGTCAGCGCCAAGACCGACTACCTGGTGGTGGGAGCCTCTCCGGGCGGGACGAAGTACAACAAGGCCGTGCAGTTGGGCATCCCCATGATAGACGAGGCCGCCCTGCGCCGCATGGCCGAGGGCGGTTAGCGCGGAGCACACAAAAACGGGCCGTCCGTGGGGGCGGCCCGTTCTCGTTAGCAGGCGTCTCGTCTATCGCAGATTGTAGAACACGTCCTTGCCCGGGAATATGGCCGAGTCGCCCAGTTGCTCCTCTATGCGCAGGAGTTGGTTGTACTTGGCCACGCGCTCGGAGCGGCAGGGCGCGCCGGTCTTGATCTGCCCCGTGTTCAGCGCCACCACCAGGTCGGCGATGGTGGTGTCCTCGGTCTCGCCCGAGCGGTGCGACACCACGACCGTCCAGCCGGCGCGGGTGGCCATCTGCACGGCGGCGATGGCCTCGGTGAGGGTGCCGATCTGATTCACCTTGCACAGCAGCGAGTTGGCGGCGCGCTCGCGGATGGCCCGCTGCACCCGCTCCACGTTGGTTACCAGCAAGTCGTCGCCCACGATCTGAATCTTGCGCCCCAGGCGCTCCATCAGCGCCCGCCAGCCGTCCCAGTCGTCCTCGGCCAGGCCGTCCTCCAGCGAGACGATGGGATACTTGCGCACCCAGTCCTCGTAGAAGGCGATCATCTGCTCGCTAGACAGCACACGCCCTTCCTTCTTCAGGTGATACTTGCCGTTCTCGTAGAACTCGGACGCGGCGGGGTCCAGCGCCAGGTAAATCTCGTCGCCGGGCTTGTAGCCGGCCTTGGCGATGGCCTCCAGGATGAGTTCCACGGCCTCCTCGTTGGACTTCAGCGACGGGGCGAACCCGCCCTCATCGCCCACGTTGGTGGAGTAGCCCTTCTTGGCGAGGAGTTTCTTGAGGGCCTGGTAGGTCTCGGAGCACCAGCGGAGCGCCTCTCGGAACGAGGGCGCGCCCAGCGGCATGATCATGAATTCCTGCAGGTCGGTGCTGTCCAGGGCATGCTTGCCGCCGTTGAGGATGTTCATCATGGGCACGGGCAGGGTGCGCGCGTTGACGCCGCCCAGGTAGCGGTACAGGGGGATGTCCAGCATGGCTGCGGCGGCCTTTGCCACGGCCAGCGACACCCCCAGGATGGCGTTGGCCCCCAGGCGGCCCTTGTTGGGCGTGCCGTCCAGTTCCACCAGGTGCGCGTCAATCCCCGCCTGGTCCAGCGCATCCCAACCCAACAGTTCGTCGGCGATCTCCTCGTTGACGTTCTGGACGGCCTTCTGCACGCCCTTGCCGCCGTAGTACGATTTGTCGTCGTCGCGAAGTTCCACGGCTTCGTGAGCGCCCGTGGACGCGCCCGATGGGATGATGGCGCGCCCCATTTCGCCGGTGTCCAGGTACACCTCCACCTCCACGGTGGGGTTGCCCCGCGAGTCCAGCACCTCTCGCGCGAAGATGTCTTCTATCATCTGTACCCTCCGCTCATTTATTGGAGCGTTTCGCGATGCGATGTTCCCGCTCCATTGTTCACCCGTTCGCTGCTCGGGGTGGGGACGACGGCCCTCACCCCAACCCTCTCCCGCGGGGCGAGGGAGCGATGGCCCTCACTCTGGGCGAGGGGCGGGGCCTATGCCTTCAGGCCCAGGGCGCGGTACAATTCGTCAAAGTCAAACCGCTCGTCCAGCATCTGCACAAAACGGTTGAGTTTCTGCACCTGGCGGAAGCGCGTTCTGCCGAAGAACCGCTCAATGATCTCCACCGTGCTCAGCGTGTCGTAGTTGACCAGGATGACAGGCACGCCCACCTCCTCGGCGCGGCCCAGGATGATGGGGCTGGGCTGCATGTTGCCGGTGAGCACCAGGCACTTGGTGGAGGTCTCCAGCGCCGCCAGTTGGATGTCGGGCCGGTCGCCGCCGGTGATGACCGCCTTGTTGGGCTTGCGGCGGAAGTAGGTCAGCGCGCTGTCCACGCTCATCGCGCCGACCATCAGGTGCTCCACCAGTTCGTCTAGCCTATCGGGGCAGCACAGCACTTGGCCGCTGAGGGCCTCGGCGATCTCAGCCACGCTAATGGACAGGAGCAGGCGGTCCTGCGGGATGACGGCGAAGGTGCGGATGCCCCTGGCGGCCAGCGCCTTGACGATGACCTCCTGGATGAACTCCATGTGCATCTTGGGCACCGCGTTGATGACCACGCCCAGCATGGAGTCGCCGAGCCGTTTCTGCGCCGTCAGCGCGTCGTCCATGACCTGCACGTTGCTCATGTACTTCAGGATCACGAGTTCGGGCGCTTTGAGCAGGTGGGACACGTGCGGCGTGCCCAGGTCCACGATGTATCCTTCACGCAGCGACCCGCCGCCCTCCAGGATGACGATGTCGCGCCCCTCGGCGACCTTCCGGTAGGCCTTGTGGAGCATGTCCTCGGCGTTGATGTGGACCTTGCCGGTCAGGATTTCGTCCACGAATTCCGGCGTGAGGGCGACTGCGGTCAGTTGTTCGGGCTGCTCCCTCAGGCCCAGAACGTCGCGCACAAAGGCGGCGTCCTCGTCAATGACCTTGCCCTGGATACGGTGGGCGACGCTGCTCACGGGCTTCAGGTAACCCACCGAATACCCATCGCGTTGCATCCGCTGGGCAAGCCCAAGGCAAAGGGCGGTCTTGCCGGAAACCGGCTCAATGGATGTGATGTACAAGTTCGCCATTCTGTCTTCTCCTTTGGTTACGTTGATAACCCGTAGCCGTTCGCTAACTGATGACCAGACGCATGTCCACGGCGTAGGCCCCCTGGCCGCTGTCCAGCACCATCAGGGGGTTGATGTCCATTTCCACGACTTCGGGGAAATCGGTAACGAGTTGTGAGACCCGCAGCAAGATGTCCACCATGGCGTCCATGTCGGCGGGTTTCTGGCCGCGGACGCCCTTGAGGAGATTGTACGAGCGGATCTCGGCGATCATCTCCTCGGCTTCCTTGCGCGACACGGGGGCAATGCGGAACGAAACGTCTTTCAGGACTTCCACGTAGATGCCGCCGAGGCCGAACATGAGGAGGGGGCCGAACTGCGGGTCGCGGTTCATGCCGATGATGACCTCGCGGCCGCCCATGATCATCTGCTGGACCAGGCAGCCCCAGATGCGCGCCTCGGGCATGAAACGGGTGGCGCGGTACACCAGCAGGTCAAAGGCGTCGCGCACGTCGGACGCGCTGCGCAGGCCCACCTTCACGCCGCCGATGTCGGTCTTGTGCAAGATGTCGGGCGACGCGATCTTCATCACCACGGGGAAGCCGATTGCCTGGGCGATGGCCACGGCCTCGTCGGCGGTGGCGGCCAATTTGGACTCGGGGATGCGGATGCCGTAGGCTTGCAGGATGTCGCGGGCTTCCGAGTCGCCGATGGTGAGGCGGCCGTCGGCCTTCGCCTGCGCGAAGACGTTGCGCACCATGTCCTTGTTCACGTCAAAGGTCTCAAAGGTGGGCATGGGGCGCTCCATCCACGCCACCTGGCGGTACATGGCGCGCAGGGCCGCCACGGCCCGCTCGGGTACCACGTAGTTGGGCACCAGGTACTCGTTGAGGATCTTCACGCCAGCGCTGGTGGTCGCCTCACCCATGAAACTGGCCAGGATGGGCTTGTTGAACTTCTTGGACGCCTGGCCGATGGCGTGGGCCGTTTCCTCTATCTCGGTCATCACCTGCGGCGTGAGGATGACGATGAGAGCGCCCACGTCGGGATCCTTGAGCACCGTCTCAATGGCCATGGCGTAGCGGTCGGCGCGGGCATCTCCCAGCACGTCCACCGGGTTGAGGACGCTGGCCGCCGCCGGCAGGTTGGCGCGCAGATAGTCCATCGTCTCGCGCGACAGCGAAGCCTGGCGCAGGCCGGCGCGTTCCAGGGCGTCGGTGGCCATGATGCCCGGCCCGCCTGCGTTGGTAACGATGACCACGCCGCCCTTGCCCGGCAGCGGCTGCCGTGCGAAGGCCACCGAGAAGTCAAACAAATCCTGCACCGAACCGGCGCGGATGACCCCTGCCTGGCTGAATGCCGCGTCGTAGGCGCGCTCGGAGCCGGCCAGCGTGCCCGTGTGCGAGGACACCGCCCGCGAACCGGCGCTGGTGGTGCCCGACTTGACGGCGATCATCGGCTTGCGCTTGGTTACGCGCCGCGCGATGTCAATGAACCGCGCGCCGTTGACGATGCCTTCCAGATACGCCATGATGACGCGGGATTCGGGGTCGTCGCCCCACGCTTCCATGAAGTCAATCTCGTTCAGGTCGGCCTTATTGCCCAGCGACACGAACCGCGAGAACCCCACGTTCTGGGCCAGCGCCATGTCCAGGATAGACGTGCACAGCGCGCCCGACTGGGACATGAAGGCGATCTTGCCGCGCTTGGGCATGCCGGCCGCGAACGAGGCGTTCATCTTGCCGATGGTGTCTATCACGCCCAAGACGTTGGGGCCGACCATGCGGATGTTGTACTTGCGGGCGATCTCTATGAGGGTGCGTTCCATTTTCGCGCCCTCGCTGCCGGTCTCGCGGAAGCCGGCGGAGATGATGATGGCGCCCTTCACCCCCTTCTGCCCGCACTCTTCCAGGGCCGCCGCCACGTACTTGGCCGGTATCACGATGACCGCCAACTCAATGGGTTCAGGCACGTTCAGGACGCTGGGGTAGCACTTCAGGCCGAGAATCTCGTCGGCCTTGGGGTTGATGGGATAAACCTTTCCCGGGTAGCCGTACTGGACAATGTTGTTGAGCACCGAGTAGCCCAGTTTGTCGGTCTCGCGGGATGCTCCAATGACAGCGATGGATTTCGGCGTAGAGAAGGTTTCTATCATGATCTTCACCCACTTCCTAGAGATTCGGGCGCGGTGGGTGCGAATCTGCCCCGCCGTGCGCACAACGGCGGGGATTATACTCCAACGGAGCGCCGAATGCAAATCCGATTGTGATAGATTGCGCAATTTAGTGGGGTTGCATTGCCCCGCGCTACTCGCGCCCTACTTCCTCGGCGATGAGCACCAGTTGGTGCGGCTGAACCAGGGTGATGCGCCCGCGCCGCGAACGGATGATGCCGCGCTTGGTCCATCGGCTCATGACGCGAATGGCCGTCTCCACGGTGGTGCCCGTCATGTCGGCGATGTCCTGGCGGGTGATGGGGGCGTTGATGAGGATGCCTTCGCCCGTGCGCTGGCCCGTGGCGGCGGCCAGTTTCAGCAGGACGCGGGCGATTCGCCGCTCCACCCGCTCCACCGCCAGGCTCATCATGGTCTGGTACGCTTCCTGGAGCCGCTTGCCCAGGCTCCGCGCCGTCTGGAGCGCCAGTTCCGGATGCCGATCCAGCGCGCGGAGATAGTCCGCGCGGCGAATTCCCCACACCTGCGACGTTTCCATGGCCTGGGCCGAGACGGGATAGACCGAGCCGTCCAGGATGCCGATTTCGCCCACGGTGTCGCCCGCCGACACGATTTCCAGGAGCATCTCCTTGCCCGTGTCGGAATGCTTCAGGACCTTGATGCGCCCGCTGCCCACCAGGTACAGCGTATCCGCCGGGTCGCCCTCAAAGAACAAATACTCGTCCTTGCCCACGGTTCGCGGGCGGAAGAGCGACGCCAGACCTTCCATGGCCTCCCCGGACAGCGTGGCCAGAGGGGGCATTGCGACGGGTTGCTGGTTCACGGCATCAGTCCTTGCGCGTATAGTGCACGTATTATAGCATCACATGGCACGGCAAGGCAACCGCGGCTTGGGCTAGCCCCATCGCGAGCGGAGCAAAGCAAACCTGCGGGGTTGTAACCGCGAATCTCGCGAATCCACGCGAATGGACAATAGCGCGCGCAGGGCGGGCTTCCATACCTGCCCTACGCCTCCGGCGGCTATGGAGAGCCGACCTACGTGCCTGGGCTACGGTATCCGAGCGTCGCCCGTATGTTCAACTTCACCTAACCCCTCCCGCACCCTCCCCTTTTCTCTCCGCCGCGCATCGGGTACGCGGAGGGCTGGGGTGGGGATGGGTGAGGTCAAGCGCCCCACGAGTGCGAAGACCCCAGGGTCTCGGGCCGCATGCCTCTTCGCCGCGGCTGCGCCCTCAACGCGAAACGCTGGAGCACTGCCTGTCGGGCACGGTGGTGGCGGCGGCGAAGCCGGAGGCCGTCGCCGTCTGCGGTGCCAGAATCCGAATGGCGCGGGCCAGTTGGGTGTCGCCAGCCTTCTCAATCTCGTCGGGGGCCAAGGTTCCCGACTTGGCAGGCGTGAGGATGGTCCCGTCGGCGGGGAGCGCCACGACCTCGTCCGGCGTGATGCCCTGGCGCCGCAGGCTGCGCCCGCTCGGCGTGAGCCACTGCGCCGTGCCGAGCAGGATGGCCGAGCCGTCGCTGAGATTGAACGTGGACAGCACGGTGCCGGTGCCGAAAGTAGGCTGGCCCACGATGACGCCCCGCCCGTTGTCCTGGATGGCACCCGCGAAAATCTCGGACGCGCTGGCCGACCCCTCGTTCACCAGCACCGCGATGGGGATGTCTACGGCCAATCCACCCCGCTCCACCGGGTAGGGCTTGCGCGAGCCGTCCCGCCGCTCCTCCAGAACCACGTTGCCCGAGGCCAAGAACTGGCTGGCGACGGACACGGCCTGATCCAGAAGCCCGCCGGGGTTGTTGCGCACGTCCACGATGAGCGCCTGCGCGCCGGCATTCTTGGCCGCCGTGAGGGCGTCCTTGAGGCCGGGCAGGGCAGTGGCGCTAAACTGGCTGATGCGTATGTGGGCGATGTGGGTTTCGGGGATCATGGCCCACGATACGGCGGCGATGCGAATGACCTCGCGCACGATGGTGAACTCCAGCAGCGAGGCGCTGCCGGGGCGCATGATGGTGAGGGTAACCTGCGACCCCTCGGGGCCTCGGATGCGGGCCACCACCTCGTCCAGCGACAGGCCGCTGGTGTCCTCGCCGTCCACGCGGATGATGTAGTCGCCCGCCTGGATGCCCGCCTGTTGGGCCGGCGAGCCGTCAAACGGCGCGATAATAACGGGGCGACCGTCGCGCATCCCAATCTCCGCGCCGATGCCGGAATACTTGCCGGTCATGCTCACGCGCTCCTCGGCCAGGTCCTTCGGCGTGAGGAAGCGGGTGTGGCCGATGTCTCCCAGCGAATCCAACATCCCGCGGATGGCCCCGTAGGTCATGGCCTTGGGGTCCAGCGCGGTCGGGTCCACAAAGTTCTCCTGAGCGATATTCCACGCTTCCCAGAAGATGGCGAACTGCTGCTCAACGCTGGCGGGCTGCTGCTGATAGCGGGCGGTCAGCCATCCACGGGCCACAAAGCCGGCCCCAAACGCGCCGATGATGAGCGCGAATATGACGAAGGCGGACAGGACATAGCGGGTCGTGCGCAATCTTCACCTCCGGGTGCGGCGTCGGCATGACTATCGCAGCCGAGCGCCCTCTCTGCTGTACAACTCAACCGCATGGCGTATGTGTTCGTAGGCGGCTTCGCGCGGTTCCCAGCCAATGGGCTTGACGCGAATCTCTTCCAGGTCCTTATACACAGAGAAGAAGTGGGCCACCTCGCGGAGGAAGTGAGGTGGGACATCCTCCAGGTCGCGGATTTCGGTGTAGAGCGGGTCCGACGCGGGTACGGCCAGCACCTTGTCGTCGGGCAAGTCCCTGTCCATCATGCGGAAGAACGCCACCGGCCGCGCCTCCAGCACGCAGCCGGGGAAGGTCGGCTCGTTGATCATCACCAGCACATCCAGCGGGTCGCCGTCCTCGTAGTGGGTGCGCGGAATAAGCCCGTAGTCGCCGGGGTAGTACAGGGACGAGAACAGGACACGATTCAGTTTGATCACGCCCAGGCGCTTGTCGTACTCGTATTTGTTGCGGCTCCCCTTGGGAATCTCCACGATGACGTTGATGACTTCGGGCCAGTCGGGGCCTACGGGAAGTTCATTCCACAGGTTCATGTTCGCACCCCTCCGCATGGTCTGTACCGGCATTCTATGTGCGCCAAGCGCAGGCGTCAAGTTGCGCGCGGGGGCGGCGAGCAGTGCGGCTATCCTGTAGGGCGGCTATCCCTAGCCGCCAGATGCGGTGTCGGGTATGGGACCCCGACCTAGGGATGAGAGGCAGCGTCCACGCGCGGCGCACGCGCGACGCGCCGTTTTGTCATGCAGCGCGTTTTCGGCTATTGTAGGGCGCAATCCTCCGCTAGGGGCAGGTATGAGCAAGCGCACACGGGAACGCATCGCGGTTGTGGTCATCGGCATCGGGCTTTTCGCGCTGGACTGGGCGGTGAAGGGAGTGGCCGAGCGGTCGCTGACTTTCGGGGCCGAACCCATCCCTTCGCCGATTCCGTTCGTCTCCTGGTACTTGAGTTACAACGAGGGATATCATTACATCTTCGGGGCGCTGGGGCCGTACCGGTGGATCGCCGGGGCGTCGCTGGCGCTGGCGGTGGGGATGGTGGTCTATTTACTGCACTGGGCCGGGGAGATGGCCGCTTCGGCGCCGGCGCGGAAGGTGGTGCTCGTCATGGCCACGCTGTTGGTCGGGGCGCTGAGCAACCCGGTGGAAATCCTGCTGCGAGGCCACGCCACCGACTTCTTCCGCGTCCGCGGGTTCCCGTGGACGGCGAACCTGTGCGATCAGTACGTGAATCTCATCGTGTACGTGCTCACGCCGATCCTGTTGGTGATGGTGTGGCGGGGGTGGGACAAGCCGCGCCAACCCGCGCCGCCCCCGACGGCTGCGGATGACGGCAGCGGCGAGTAGGGGGCGGGGCGGGCGGCATCCACGAATAACCCGAATCTACGCGAAGGGTATTACGCCTGACGCCGAAACCGTCGGGCTGGCGCTGAAGACCCCAAGGGCGTCGGAGACCCTTGGGGTCTAGCCCCGCGCGGGCATGCCGACCTCACCCCCTCGTTCCCCCTCTCCGCTGGCGGAGTTCAGGGGCGGACAGGGGTGAGGTGCGTGTCGGAAAACTCAGGCGGTTCGTGGGCATGGGCACCTTCTGAATATGAACGCGTGCAAATGGTGTGCTTGAATCTGCGCCTGCCAGTTCGGGGCAT
>JACIWU010000050.1 GCA_014360805.1 Chloroflexota bacterium | reverse complement strand
GGTGTACCGCTTTGACGTTGTGGAGCAAGCCCCGCTCAACGAGTGGCTGGGCCAGCGCAATGGCGTGCCCGAGAACAGGCGACTCATCGCGCCCGCGGTCTTCGTCGGGGATGACTTTCTGGTGGGCGAGGAGGTTACCTATGATGCCCTCTCGGGCCTGGTGGACAAGTACAGGGCCACGGGCGCGCCCGTCGTGTGGGACGGCTGGGATGCCGCGAGCCAACAGGCCAGCCAGGGCATCCTGGAACGCTTCAAGTCCTTCGGCGCGCTCACGGTGGCGGCCGCCGGTCTGGTGGACGGGCTGAACCCGTGCGCCTTCGCCACGATCGTGTTCTTCATCTCGTACCTGGCCTTTGTCGGGCGCAAGGGGAAGGACATCCTGTTCGTGGGCGCGGCCTTCACGCTGGGCGTGTTCCTCACCTACACGCTGGTGGGGTTCGGGCTGCTGAAGGCGGTGCAGGCGCTGCCGTTCATGGCCACCCTGGGCCGGTGGGTGTACCTGGCGGCGGGGGTGCTGGCGTTCGTGCTGGCGGTGCTGAGCGTCAACGACTTCCTGGCGGCGCGGCGCGGCAACCTGGACGAGATGCGCCTGAAATTGCCCACCGCCTGGCGCAAGCAGATCAACAAGGTCATCCGCGAGAGCAGCAGGGTGCGGGCGTTCGTGGCCGTGGCCTTCGCCACCGGATTCGTGGTCTCGCTGATTGAACTGGCGTGCACAGGGCAGGTGTACCTGCCCACGATTCTGTTCGTCATGAGCGTGCCTTCCATGCGCGCGCGGGGCATCTCGTACCTGATGCTGTACAACGTCATGTTCATCCTGCCGCTGGTGGTGGTGTTCGGCCTGGCCTATGCCGGCACGTCGTCGCAGAGAATGGCGGCCTTCGTGAACCGTCAGACGGCCACGGTCAAACTCCTGACCGCCGCGATTTTCTTCGTCCTGGCCGTGTGGCTGCTGTATTCGGTGGTGTAGCATGGAGACGGTGCGGGGCTACTACCAGGATCCCTACTGCCGCGAGTGGACGGCGACGATCCTGCGCCGCCTGCCCGGCGCGGGGCGCGTGGGCCTGGTGCTGGATCGCACGTTCTTCTACCCGGGCGGAGGCGGCCAGCCCCCCGACGCCGGCACCATCGGCAGGCAGCGCCTGCTGGAGATCACCGAGGACGGCGACCTCGTGCACTGGGTCGCCGAAGATCCGGGCGCGGACACGGTGCGGTGCGCCCTGGACTGGCCGCGACGCCGGGATCACATGCAGCAGCACACTGGCCAGCACATCCTGTCGGCGGCCTTTGAGCGCGTGCTGGATGCCGACACGGTCTCCTTCCACCTGGGCGAGGACATGGTGTCCATTGACGTGGCGCGCGTCGGCCTGACCGACGACGACTTGCGCCGCGTGGAGCGGGCGGCCAACGAGGTGGTGATGGGCGACTTGCCGGTGGGCATTCGCTACTTTGAGTCGGGCCAGCCCATCCCGCTGCCGCTCCGCAAGCCGCCCGCCGTGGAGGGCACGGTGCGCATCGTGGCCGTGGAGGGGGTGGACTACTCGCCGTGCGGGGGAACGCATTGCGCGCGCACCGGCGAGGTGGGCCTCATCAAGATTGTGCGCGCCGAACGTCGGGGCCAGGAGACGCGCATCTACTTCCTGTGCGGGTGGCGCGCGCTGGAGGATTATCAGCGCAAGCACGCGATGGTCTCATCGTTGGCGGCGCACTTCACCGTGGCCGACGCCGAACTGGCCGACGCCGTGGGGCGGCTGGAGGACGAGGCGCGGGCGTTGCGCAAGGCGCTGGAGCATACGCAGGCGCGCGTGCTTGAACTGGAGGCGGCGCACCTGCTGGCCGGCGCGGAGCGCGTGGGCGACGTGCGCGTGGTGGCCCGCGTCTTTGACGACCGCAACGGCG
The DNA here is from genome assembly GCA_014360805.1 of Chloroflexota bacterium. NCBI lineage: Bacteria > Bacillati > Chloroflexota > Chloroflexota bacterium. Next base: position 20,840 of record JACIWU010000050.1, on the reverse strand, counting down.
AGGCGGTCAAGCGCCTGGCGCTCCACCTGGCCGCGCAGGGGCGCTGCGTGGCCCTGCTCGCGTCGCGCACCGACCGCGTGCAGGTGGCATTTGCGCGCTCCGACGATGTGGGCTACGATATGGCGGCGTTGTTGCGGCAGGTGGCGCCGATCTTCGGCGGGCGCGGAGGCGGCCAGCCGCAGATCGCGCAGGGCGGCGGAACCGATGCCGCGCGCATAGAAGAGGCCATCCGCCATGCGGTGAGTCTTCTGAAAGAAGGGTGGGGCTAATGCGCCAAATCGCGGCCAACGTGTACGTGCATACAACCTCTACCGGCGTGAACGTGGGGGCTATCCTCACGTCGCAGGGCCTGGTGTACATAGACGCGCCGATGATGCCCGAGGAGGCGCGGGCCTGGCGTCAGAACCTGGCCGAACTCGCCGGCGCCGAGCCCCTGTATCTCATCAACACCGACTACCACGGGGGGCACGCCGTGGGCAATCCCATCCTCGGCGGCACCATCGTGGCCCACGAGGCCATGTGGAAGCACCTCACCGGCATGAGCGAGTCGTACCGCCAGAAGATTCTGGACAAGTGGCAGAAAGACTATCCCGCCGAGTTCGCCGAGATCAAGACCCTGGCGTTCAGCCGGCCGGAACTGACGTTCCTGGGGCGGATGACGCTGTACTGCGGCGATACGACCTTGCAGTTGATCCACGTGGGCGGGCACACGCCAGCCACGACGATGGTCTACCTGCCCGAATTGCGCATCCTGTTCACCGGCGACACGCTGGTGCTGAATCGCTACCCCTACCTGGGCGACGCCAACACGAAAGAGTGGCTGGACGCCCTCACCCTCATCCGTCGGCTGGATCCGGTTACCGTGGTGCCCGGGCACGGCGACCTGTGCGACTCCAAGGCGACGGAACCCCTCTCGGCCTACATCCGCGCCATCCGCTCGGGCGTGCGGCAGTTCTTCAAGAGCAGCAAGAGCAAGTCCGAGACCATCAGCAAACTGCGCAAGCAAGACTGGGTGCTGTACCCGACGGCCGACAAGGCGGGGCTGGACGTGCTCATCAAGACGAACATCAGCCGCGTGTACGACGAGATGAAGGCCGAAGCGCGGAAGAAGCAGGGCTAGGCGTCGGCCCGGCGGGCGGCGGGGGCATTTCGTGGCCGCGCGCCGCCGGCGGGGATTTGGGTTCGCGCAACCCCCCTTGACGGGCCGGAGAGGCGTGGTATAATGTGAGTAGTGGCGTGCGGTGCGCGCGCGGGAATGGGGCCGCACCACGTGCCATTCCGCGCATGTCAAGCGCCGCGCCGTTAGCCCTCCTGCCGTGGGTATGCAAAGGAAATGAGATCGCATATCAAGTCCAAACACCGCGTCGCCCAGTACGGCGAGGTTCTGACGCCGAAAAACATCGTCAACGCCATGCTGGACCTGGTCAAAGATGAGACCGAGCGGATTGACTCGCGTTTCTTAGAGCCGGCCTGCGGGACAGGCAATTTCCTGCTGGAAATCCTGGAACGTAAGTTGAGGGTTGTTGAGAAGCGTTACCGCAGGAGCCAAATTGAATACGAGCGCTACGCCATCCTGGCTGTGTCTTCCATCTACGGTGTTGAACTGCTGAAAGACAATGTGGAAGAATGCCGGGAACGGCTGTTTCAAGTATTTGATGCGGCTTACACCCGACTTTTCAAGAACAAAGCCAAAGAGCAATGCCGGGAAGCGGCGCGCTATATTCTCAAACGCAACATTATCCATGGCGATGCCCTTTCCCTCAAAACCGTAGGAGAGAATCCCCAGCCCATCGTTTTTTCCGAATGGTCACTCGTCAACGGCAGCATGATCAAGCGACGGGATTTTGCGTTCCACGAACTGGTGAATCATGGTTCGATGCGGCAACTTCCACTTTTCTCGGACGCAGGGGAGGAAGTGTTCATCCCCGAGCCGGTGAAAGAGTATCCGCTCGTGCATTTTCTTGAGGTGGCCCATGCCTACGATGACTAGTCACAACCCCGATGTGCTCTCGTGTCTGGCAAACCTCTCCAGCGATGAGGTCTTCACCCCGCCGAACATCGTCAACCAGATGCTGGACCTCTTGCCGTCGGAACTCTGGCGCGACCCGAACGCGACGTTTCTCGACCCCTGCTGCAAGTCGGGCGTTTTCCTGCGCGAGATCGCCCGGCGGCTCGACAAGGGGCTGGAAGCGCAAATCCCCGACCGGCAGGAGCGCATCAACCACATCATGAAGCACCAGTTGTTCGGCATTGCCATCACCGAACTGACCGGACTCCTTTCGCGCCGCTCGGTCTACTGTTCCAAGATTGCTAACGGTAAATATTCGGTCTGCACTGCGTTCGATGACCCGCAGGGCAACATTCGCTACCGCCGCATCGAGCACTCGTGGCAGGATGGGCGCTGTAGCTATTGCGGAGCAAGCCAGGCGAACTATGATCGCGGCGAGGAACTGGAAACCCACGCCTACGAATTTATCCACACCGAAAATCCAGAGGAGATTTTTGATATGAAATTTGATGTCATCATTGGCAATCCGCCGTATCAGTTGAGTGATGCAGGATTTGGTCGCAGCGCATCACCGATTTATCATAGATTTGTTGAACAAGCGAAAAAATTAAACCCCCGCTATCTGGTGATGATTATTCCATCGCGTTGGTTTGCGGGTGGAAAAGGATTAGATAAATTCCGTCAGGAGATGCTCAACGACGATCGCTTAAGAAAATTAGTGGATTTTGAGAATGCGGCAGAGGTTTTCCCGGGTGTTGATGTAGCTGGTGGTGTTTGTTATTTCCTATGGGAACGAGATTCACATGGGTTATGCGAAGTAACCAATTTCTACAATGGAGAAAAGATAGTTGCACAAAGGCCACTAAATGAGTTTCCAACATTCATTAGAGATAGCCGAGCAATTCCAATTGTTAGAAAAATACTTGCCAGGGAGAAAGACAAGCCGCGTTTGAGTGAAAGGGTTTTGCCCTCAAAACCATTTGGCATTCGCGGACACTATACACCGCGAGACAAAGGCATTCCATGCTGGTTCAAACAGCGAATTGGCTTGAAATATGCTAACCCAGATGATGTAAAAGATGACAACAAAATACTCAATAAATGGAAGTTGCTGATTCCGAGAGCTCCTATCGCTGGACAAACAGATTTCTCAAAACCAATTGCCTTTTATTACGAAGCAAATACACGAATAGCCAAACCAGGTGAATGTTGCACAGAGACATATTTGGTGGCATGTGCTTTTGATACCAAAGCAGAAGTAGTTTCATTCAAAACTTATCTGTTCACAAAGATTGTAAGGTTCCTATTGCTTCAATCTGTTATTTCCCAAGACGTTACAAGAGAAAACTTTTATTTTGTACCAGATCTTGGAAAATACGAAGGTGAATATACAGATACCCAGCTACGCAAACGGTGGGGAATTACTCAGGAGGAATGGGAGTTTATTGACTCCAAGATATGCAACATGGAGCCAGATCATGAGTAAGGACTTCTTCCCGCAACGGCCTGAGGTACAGCCCAAAATCTACGCGTACGAGGATACCCATCCGCAGTACGCTGGCCTGCTCAAGGTGGGCTACACCACCAAGGATGTCCGGGAGCGGGTGGCGGCGCAGTACCCAACGCGCCGGCCTGGCCCGCCGCCCTACCGTATCGTCCTTGAAGAGCCGGCTATGCGTAATGACGGCACGGTTTTTACCGACCGCGATGTGCATCGCATGCTGCGCATCAACGGAATTAAGAATCCTGAGGGGGAATGGTTCCGCTGTACCGTGGAGCAGGTAAAAGCGGCGATCATCGCCGTGCGGGAAGGGCAACTGTTTGAAGAACAGCGCTCGTTAAACTTCAAGATGCGGCCGGAACAGGAAGCTGCAGTTGAAAAAACGATGGCGTATTTCAAAGCCTATCGGCGTGAGAACGACAAGCCGCCGCATTTCCTATGGAACTGTAAGATGCGCTTCGGCAAGACCTTTGCCGCTTACCAACTGGCCAAGAGAATGGGCTGGAAGAAGATACTCGTTCTGACCTTCAAGCCTGCAGTTCAGAGCGCCTGGGAAGAAGATTTGCGTTGTCATGTGGATTTTCAAGGCTGGCAGTTCATCGCCAGCAAGGACGTGCCGCCACAGGGCGACCCAAAATATAACAAGAGAAATCCGGTCGTATGCTTTGGATCCTTTCAGGACTACTTGGGACGCAACCCCTCAACCAACGGCATCAAGACCAAGAACGAGTGGGTGCATGCTACGCACTGGGATTGCGTGATTTTTGACGAATACCATTACGGCGCCTGGCGCGAAAAGGCCAAGGAACTGTTTGAGGCGGAAGACGAAAGAGAGCGCAAATTCGCCGAAGGCGAGGGTTTGGAGTACTTTGACGAAGACATCCTGCCCATCACCTCCGACCATTATCTTTACCTTTCTGGGACGCCTTTTCGGGCCATTGCCACCGGCGAGTTCATTGAAGAACAGATTTACAACTGGACCTATTCGGACGAACAAAAGGCCAAAGAGGAATGGCAAGGGCCTGACAACCCCTACGCGGCCCTGCCGCGGATGGTGCTGATGACCTATCAGTTGCCGGATGCCATTCGGGAAGTCGCCATGCAGGGCGAGTTTAATGAATTCGACCTCAACGAATTCTTCCGCGCCGAGGGCGTAGGCGACAAGGCAAAGTTCAAGTATGAAGACGAGGTGCAGAAGTGGCTAGACCTGATTCGTGGCGCGTATCTTCCCACCAGCATAGATAATCTCAAACTCGGCGCGCAGAAGCCGCCCCTTCCTTTTTCCGATGTCAGGCTTTTGAACGTGCTCTCCCATACATTGTGGTTCTTGCCCAGCGTCGCTTCTTGCTACGCCATGCGCAATTTACTTGCAAAACGGCAGAACCGCTTCTATCACGACTATAAGGTCATCGTTGCCGCGGGAGCTTCGGCAGGTATCGGAGTCCAGGCTTTGCCGCCAGTGCTGGAGGCAATGGACGATCCCCTCAAGACGAAAACCATCACGCTCACCTGTGGCAAACTGACGACCGGGGTCACGGTCCGCCCGTGGACGGGAATCTTTATGCTGCGCAATTCTTCCAGCCCGGAGACCTATTTTCAGGCCGCCTTTCGCGTGCAAAGCCCGTGGGTCATAAGAAATCCCGATGGAGCATCACCCAATGAGGAGTTGATCCTCAAAAAGGAATGCTATATTTTCGACTTCGCCCCCGATCGCGCCTTGCGGCAGATTGCGGACTACAGTTGTCGTCTGAATGTAAATGAAGACGATCCGGAAAAGAAAGTGGAGGAATTCATCCATTTCCTGCCGGTGCTGGCCTACGACGGCAGTTCCATGAAGCAGATCGACGCCGCCGGTGTTCTGGACATGGCCATGAGCGGGACCACGGCGACCCTGTTGGCGAGGCGTTGGGAGAGCGCCCTGCTGGTGAATGTGGACAACGATACCCTGCGGCGGCTTATGGCCAATGAGCAGGCCATGAAAGCCCTGATGAGCATTGAAGGATTCCGGAACCTCAACCAGGACATCGAGACCATCATCAACAAATCCGAAGCGGTGAAAAAGGTAAAGAGAGAGGCTAATGACCGGGAACTCTCCGCTACGGAGAAAAAGGAACTGACAGAGGAAGAAAAGGAATACAAAAGCCTCAGAAAGAAGATTCAGGAGAAACTCATCAAGTTCGCTACACGGATACCCGTTTTCATGTACCTGACGGATTATCGGGAAAGAACCCTCAGAGATGTCATTACCCAACTGGAACCAGGCTTGTTCAAGAAGGTAACCGGTCTGACAGTCAAAGACTTTGAACTACTGGTCAGTCTGGGGGTCTTCAACAGCGCTCTTATGAACGATGCGGTCTACAAGTTCAAGAGGTACGAAGATCCGAGCCTCGTTTACACGGGCATCAACCGGCATGAAGGTGAAGACATCGGACTTTACGATACGGTCTTGCGCCGTTCGGAATATGAGGCGACATTCGTTAACGAGGAGAAATAGACTCGCAAAAACGTGAAATATTCGGGCTGATAACCGTTTCAGTGAACGCTGCGCATCTCCCCGCGGCCACCACCCCGCGCGGCGGGCGTCAGCGCGGGGGTCAGGCGCTCGCCTCAACGCCCCGCCGCCGTGCCCGAATCGCGCACACGTCAAACAGCCCCCCGGCGACGCGCGCGACGCCATCCTCCCAGACGCATTCCGCCGCCCGGCCGTCCAGGCGCACCTCCGGGCACGCGGCCAGCCCGTGGATCACGACCTCCACCCCGGCATACGGGGGCCGGAACGCCCCCTCCCGATGCCAGCGGATGGCCCAGCCGTCCGCCGTCGCCCCCGTGGCGAAGCGGCTGACCCGGAACACGCCCCGCTTGTGCGCCCAGCCGTCGCCCTCGTCCTCGTACAGCAGGCTCTCGCCCGCGCCGGGGAACACGTGGAGCGTGAGCGGGTCGGGCGGCCGCTCGCCCACGTACTGCATCACGGGCCAGTTGGGGACCACCGACCCCGCGCGCGCGAATAGCGGCAGCCGGTGGAGCGGCACGTCCACGGCCACCGTCGTCGGCCCGTCATGCGCCTGCCCGCTCCAGAAGTCGTACCAGCGGCCTTCGGGAAGATACACTTGGCGGCCCGTCGCCCCCTCCTCCAACACCGGCGCGACCAGCAGCGCATCGCCGAACAGGAACTCGTCGTCCAGGCCGTGGGCCGCGTCATCGCGCGGGAACGCCAGAAACAGCGGGCGCATCATGGGCAGGCCCGTCTGCGCGCACTGCCAGAAGGCCGTGTAGATGTAGGGCAGCATCCGATACCGCAACTCTATGGCCGCACGGTTCAGGCTCTCGTAGGGCTCGCCGTGCACCCACGGCTCCTGATCCTTCGTCCAAACGGCGGTGTGGTTGCGGAAAAAGGGCGTGAAGACGCTCAACTGATTCCAGCGCACCAGCAACTCCGGCGAGGGGCTGCCGCTGAACCCGCCGGTGTCAGGCCCCGTGAACGCCACGCCCGACAGTCCCAGCGTCAGCACCATGGGGATCACATTGGCCAGGGACGGCCAGTCCGAGCGATTGTCGCCCGTCCAGTGGCTGCCGTAGCGTTGCAGGCCCGCCCACCCCGACCGCGAGATGACCAGCGTCCGCCGTTCGGGGCGCAGTCGGCGAAGGCCCTCGCACGACGCGCGCACCATCAGCAAGCCATAGACGTTGTGCGCTTGGCGGAAGTCGGCCCCATGCCCCTCCCACGCGAACCGCACGCAGTCGGGCATGGTCTCCGGGCCTGCGCCGAAGATGGCCGGCTCGTTCATGTCGTTCCAGAAGCCATCCAGCCCCACATCCAGCAGGGCCTTGTACTGCTCGCCCCACCAGGCGCGCGCGTCGGGGCTGGTGAAATCCGGGAAGTAGCATAGCCCCGGCCACACCGGCCCCTTGAACCGCGACCCGTCGGGATACTTGCAGAACACATCCCGCGCCAGCCCCGACCGGCACACATGGTAGTTATGGTCGGCCTTGATGCCCGGATCCACCATGCCCACCACCTTGAAGCCGCGCTCGTGCAGGTGGCGCACCAGGCCTGGCGGGTCGGGGAAGCGCTCAGGATGCCACGTGAAGCAGCGGTAGCCGTCCATGTAGTGGATGTCCAGGTGGATGGCGTCGCAGGGGATGCGCCGCTGGCGGAATTCGCGGGCGATTTCGCGCACGCGCGCGTCGGGATAGTAACTCCAGCGGTTCTGGTGGTAGCCCAGCGTCCACAGCGGCGGGAGTTCCATGCGTCCCGTCAGTTCCGTGTACTGGCGCAGCACGTCGGCGGGCGCGGGGCCGGCAAAGAAGTAGTAGCGCAGTTCGCCGCCCTCGGCCTCCAGACCGAGCACGTCGGGCCGAGACGCGCCCACGTCGGCCACGGCGCGGTAGGAGTTGTCAAAGAAGACGCCGCACGCCAGGCCGTCGCGCAGCACGAGGTAGAATGGGATGCTCATGTATAGCGGGTCATCACCCGGGCCGTAGCCGTTGCAGTCAAAGTTGTACAGGCTCATGCGAAGCCCTCGCTTGTCCAGCGGCAGGGCCTTCTCGCCGAAGCCGTACACGTGCGCGTCGGCGGGGAGTGCGCGGGACAAGGCCACCCGCTCGCCCGTCCACGACATGGGTTCGGCGTCCGCATCCAGCAGGCGGCCGTCCGGCGTCAGAAAGCGAACGGCCGCATCGGCCTTGCTCACTTCCACGCGCAGCGACGGCGTGCGCATGACGATGGCGGCGGGCGTCTCGTCCACGGAGATGGCGCAGCCGGGCCACTCCCCATCCTCGCGGGCCAGCGCGTAAGAGAACGGCGGCGGGAAGTTGCGGTCGGGCCGCAGCCGCACGCGGACGATGTCCGGCGATAGGGCGGTGATCTGCACGTCGGCGCGGTCGCATGTCAGGGTCAGCGCGGCGCCCTGCGCCTGCCACGAGCGAACGGCGCCGGGCGATGTCCGCGGGGCCTGCGCCTGGCGCATGGCGGCGAAGCGGCGGCAGCCCCACCCCTTGCGCAGCGGGTAGAGCGCCGCCTGCACGACGACGCCGAACCCCAGCGTTGCGATGGAGCGCAGCAAGCGAACCGCGGGCAACTCGCGTTGGCGTTCGGACATGGCATTCCTCCCGTTGGTGCGGTCTCGCGGGGATAATACCACGGCGCGGGCATGCGGGGCAAAAGGAACACGCGCGCCGTTCCCCCTCTCGCCGGGAGAGGGGACACAGCCGCGCCCGGGCGTGCGCCCCTCACCCTAGCCCTCTCCCGGAGGGAGAGGGAACACCCCCGCGCGCGGACGCTAGCCCACCCCCAATAGCGCGGGCAAATCGGCCACCGAATCCAGCACCCAGTCGGGGCGCGCGTCGCCCTGCGTCTGCCCCAGCGCGTACTCCCCCGTCTTCACCAACACCGACCGAACCCCGAAATCGCTGGCCCCTCGGATGTCCGACGACAGCCGGTCGCCCACGACGATCACCTCATCCTTCGCCAGGCCCATCGTCGCCAGCGTCATGGCGAATACATACGGGCTGGGCTTGCCCACGTACACCGCCTGCACGCCCGACGCCCGTTCCAGCATCAGCGCCCACGCCCCCACGTTCAACTCCACATCGCCCAGGCTCGCATCCAGCAGTTCCGGCGACATGGCCACGAGTTTGGCCCCGCGCAGCAACAGGCGCAGAGCCTTGTTCAATGTGTCAAAATTGAAACGGCTGCGGTTGTCCCCGATGACGATGTATTCGGGGTTGTCCTCGTCCTGGACGAAGTCCTGGAACTCCTCCCGCCCTGCCCCATCCAGCATGACCCAGCACGAGCGCGGATGGAGCGTGCGCAGATAGGCCGCCGTAGCCGACGACGCCGTGATGATCTCGTCGGGCGAGACGCGAAAGCCCATCTGGTTCAGGCGTTCCGCGCGGCTGCGACGGCTGTGCAGCGTGCTGTTGGACAGGAACCGCAGGACAAGTCCCGCGTCCCGCAGCGCCTGCACTGCCTCAATGGCCCCAGGGTAAACCCTGCCCTGGAACTGGAGCACGCCATCAATGTCCAGGATGACGCCCTTGACGCCACGCGCCTCGCCGCCCCTAATGCGCGCCATACTCCTCCAAGATACCGTAGCCGCCCGTCGGCGAGTCACGGAACAAGCCGATTTCCGGCGTCTGGTACGTGAAGAGAATGAACACCAGCGCCAGCAGGATGGGCAGGATCGCGGCAGCCCGCCCCACGGCGTGGGATGCGAACAGCAGCCGGTAACTCGCGTACTGGCCGAGGGCGACGGCTACGATGAAAATCACGATGTCCAGCGGCAGGAAACTCTCGCCCAGGATTGCCGTGTATGCGTAGAACAGGCCCACGATGACCGCCGGCATCACCGCGATACCCACTCCCTTGGCCGCCCAGAAGCGCGGCATGTGGGAGCCGAAGGCGACATACTCGGCCAGCGCGAACGCCACCGCTGGCCAGAACGCCAGTTTCAGGTGCTCCCAGAGGCTCTCGTTGACGGCGGCAAGCCAGCCGATGGGTCGCCAGTAGCCCGACCATGCGAATGCGAAGTGCAGCGCAGACCCCGCCAGGAGGATGAAAAGAATGCCGGCAAGTTTCCACCTGCGCGCGACCTCTTGGGACATCGCACCCACCCATCCGCTCCGAACCCGCCCGCGCCTGCTAAATCTCCACACCCAGGAACGTGCGCATAACGAGGCCTACCACGAAACTGAAGGCCGCCACGCCCAGGCTCAACCCCGCCATCTCCACAAATCGCCTTCGGAAAGGCTCATCCTTGGCCACGGAGATGTAGTAGTTGAACAGGGCGATGATGAGCACGGCCAGGGCCAGCGAACACGCCAGGCACACATAGTAGTTCGTCGCCACCAGGTACGGAAGGATGAGCAGCAGCACGGTCATCAGGTAGGCGACGCCCGTGTAGAGCGAGGCCCGCAGGGGGTTCTTGACCGTCTTCTCGGCCTTGGTGGACAGGTACTCGGAGGCCGCCATGGACAGCGCGGCGGCGATGCCCGTGATGGAGCCGGTCATGGCGATCAGTTTGGTGTTCTGGAGCGCCAGGGTCAGGCCCGCCAGCGCGCCGGTGAGTTCCACCAGCGCGTCGCTCAGGCCCAGCACCATGGAGCCGGTGTAGCGCAGGCGCTCCTCGTCCAGCATTTGGAGCAGCGCGCTCTCGTGTTGTTCCTCCTCGTCGGCGATGATCGCGGCCTCGGGGGTGGCGTCCTTCAGCCGCCCGTAGTTCTCGAGGGCATCCTTCTCGCCTCGCTCCATCAGTTTGACGCCAAAGGTAAAGCCGAAGATGCGGCCGATCCAGTAGTACTTCCACACACGCAGGCGATCGGGTTGCACGTCCTGCTGGGTGTGCTTGCGCCACTCGCGGTAATGGCGCAACTCGTCGGCGGCGATGCGCTCCAGCACGCGCCGATTCTCAGGCTCGCGCAGCGTCGTGGCCAGGCGGCTATAGATGTGGTGCTCGGTGATTTCGTTCCGCTGGTATTCCAGCAGCATCTGGACGGTTGACTCCGGGAGGGTCATGGTCCCAACTCCTGATTGGGAATGCGGACTCGCACCGACGGACTGCGAGCCGCGTCGGCGCAGGACATGGAAAGCCATTCCGCTGCGCAAGGCGGGATGGCGGATGGAAGGAGCACTCCCTTTGCGGCGGGCCGCTAGGCGCTCGGGCGCGTGTAGGTCGGGCGGGCGGGCGCTACCTTCGCGCCGATGATCTCGCCTTCGCCGGGCGGCGGGAAGTAGGCCAGTTCATCCGCGCCCATGTCCAGGAGCACCTTCTCCACGCGCTCGCGCGTCCATTCCCGCAGCCGCACCAGCACGACCACATCCCCCGGCTTGAAGGGGCTGGCGGCCTGCTCCACCCGCTGCTTCGGCTTGCGGATGCCGAGGACCTCCATCAGGGGCCGTGCGTACTTGCGTTCCTCCGCCGGGGTGATGGGGATCACCTGCAGGTCGCGGGGAGCCACGCCCATGGCCAGCAGGCGCTCGCCGGCAGCCTGCCCTTTCTGGGCGTCGTGGAACAGCCCGCGCACTACGCCAGGGATGTTGCCGTAAATCTCTCGGAACTCCTGCGCCATGTTCCTCGCTCCTTCCGGGGGCGGTGAAGTTGACGTCCACGGTGAGATTCGGAACTGGAACAGGCCGGGACGATGCGTCAGCCCCCGGTTGCAGTCTATTCTAGCATGAAAAGCCGCCGCGCGTCAAGGGCCACCCAGCACACGCTCGGTTCTATACTTATGCTGGTGCTCCAGGTGCGACGCACTTCCGGAAGTGCGTCGCACCTGGAGCCATGCCGCGACTAGCAGAGTTTGGAACCGAGTCCCGGCACGAGCACGCTCCCCCCGCATCCCCAGTCGCCATCGTCCAGCACCACGCACAGCGCGGCGCTGACCAGCAGGTCGTCGTGGCCCGCCGCTTCGGGCACACCCCAGCGGATGCGCTGGCCTGGCCCAGGCAGGTACTCCACCTGGGCGGTTTCCGCCTGCGCCCAGAAGTCGCGCCGCAGGGCGTCCAATGTGGCGAAACGCGCCTCGCCGCCTTCCGCGTGGTCCCGGAAGCGCCCCGCATCGCAGGCCGCCATGAACCGCCAGCCGATGTCGGATTTCCGGGCCGCCGTGAAGACGACGGGGATGACCCGCTCGCCCAACGCCGACCGCAGCAAGTCCGTCAGGCCAGCGCCCACGCCGGTGGCGTCGGCGACGATGGCGCATGGGCTCCAAGCCTCGGCCAGCGCCAGAATCTGTCCATACAGCGTGCGGTGATCCACCCCAACCCACGCCCTGCGGTGGACCACGCGATACACCGGCAGGCTCACATCGTCGTCGGCGTCCACGGCCACGATGGTGAGAGCGGTGGCGTCGCGCTCGCGCGAGGCGTATGGCCTGCTGTCGGCCACGGGCGGCGCGCTGTGTGGTTCCGCAACGCTGTCATCGCCGATGGCGGGGCCGCCGAAGTCCAGCAGGAACGCGTACGCGCATTCCATCTGGGGCGCGAGATGGGGCGGGTGGCTGCCCTGCATGAGGGCGCGGCGTTCGGGCGGAAACATCCCCGCGCCTGCGTCCAGTTCCTCCAAGAAGTACTGGGTGCGGATGAGCGGGTGCGTGCGGCCCATACGCGCCACTTCTTTCTCCAGGTGCGCGGCGTAGGCGGGCAGTTCCGCGGCGACCACGTCGGCTGGGACGAGGAACACGCGCCGAACGCCGTCGCGGGACTCCTGGGCGCGCAGTTCGCGGATTACCCGCGCCAGCAGCGTGTGACGGGTCCAGGCCGTGCCGTAGAAGACGGTGGTAACGTTGGCCGACGCGCCCATGGGGGCGAACTCCTTGTCCCACTTGTCGGCGTCCACGTCCTGCGCCTCGTCGCATTCCAGGAGGATGCTGGCGGTCTGGCCCACCACGTTGGCTTCGGGGTGGGCGCTCAGGAAGACGGCACGGGCCTTGCCCAGGGCCAGCGTGTTGCCGTGCTCGCGAACGGCGCGACCGCGGGTCAGCGGGTTCTCCAGCAGGGCGGCCAGGCGCTCCAGGCTCACGACGGCCTGCGGCGCGAAGGTAGGCGCGGCCTTGACCAGTGTCCCGCCGACGCCCGCGTGTAGCGCCAGCAGGTACGCTTCCACCTGGGCCGAGAGTTCGTTCTTGCCCGCCTGGCGGCTCATCATGACGGCGAAGGTGAGGCCGCGGCGGCGCAGGACGCTATCCACGATGGCCTGGGCAGGCGCCAACTGGTAGGCGCGCAACGGCCGCGCCAGAATGTGGCGGCTGAACAAATCTACACGGCGCAGGATCGCGCCCAGGGCCCAAAGGCGCAACGCACGGCGGTGGGTCATCGCATGCCTCCTCTGTCGTCTCGCGCAGCCTACGCGGGGTCCGAAGGGTTGACAAGTGCGAGACGCATCCGCAACCCCGAACGGGCGTGTCCCTTCGGCAACGCGCCCGTAGCCCTTCGGTTCGGCCCCGTCTTGTGTTGGCGGCCAAGGCGCGACCAACAGCCTTTGGAACCGAGCCTAGTCCTTCTGTCCTATTGACCGCGCGGGCCGCGTAGGGTACAATGTGGGTGCAAGCGCGCGATGCGTATGTTTTTCGGCTGCATGCTATGCATTCATTGCAATCGGCGCGCTTCGCAATCGCCAGAGCGCGAGGTATTATTATGTTTATCCGTGTTATTTTCTCGCGTCCGGCGCGGTCGGCTGCAGCGCTGGCTTTGTTCGGACTTATTGCGCTTGTCCTCACCGCAACTATCGTCTTGGCCGGGGGGCCTCAAGGCCCCGTGCTGGTCACGCCTCAGCCCGAGACCTGGCAGGCGGGCGAGACATCGGTCTCGGACCTCAGCCCCCAGGAGCAGGTGGCCCTCTTGGGCGTTCCTGCCCGCGTCCTGGAGCAAGAGCGCATCCTGAGCCTGATGACCGCGCGGCGTCGGCCCGCCGACTACACCTACCCGCCAAGCCTGGACTGGCGGAATGTAGGCGGCCAGGACTTCACCACGCTCATCCGCAACCAGAGTTCGTGTGGCTCGTGCGTGGCATTCGGCACCGTCGGAGCCATAGAGGCGCGGCTGGAAGTGGCGGCGGGCAACCCCAACCTGAACCCCAACCTGTCGGAGGGGCACCTGTTCTACTGCGGCTGCGGCCCCTGCTGCGAGGTGGGCTGGTCCCCCAGCGCCGCGCTAAACTTCGCCCGCGACGTGGGCATCGTGGACGAGGCCTGCGCGCCCTATAGCCCCATCAACCAGTCCTGCAACCTGTGCGCCGATTGGCCGTCGCGGGTTACGCGCATCGCCGGATGGGCAGGCGTGAGCGGGGCGCAGGACATCAAGGAAGTGCTGGCCGATGGCGGGCCGGTCGTCGCCACGATGAACGTGTACCAGGACTTCTACTCCTACGTGGGCGGCGTCTATCGGCATACCTGGGGCGGCCTGCTGGGCGGACACGCCGTGGTGCTGGTCGGGTACGATGACGCGGGCGGCTACTGGATCGCCAAGAACTCCTGGGGCACCGGCTGGGGCGAAAGCGGCTGGTTCCGCATCGCCTATGGCGAGTGCGAGATAGACGACTACGCCTACGTGCCAGTGGTGCTCCCGTCCACGACGCCCACGCCCACCTTTACGCCCGGGCCTACCGCGACGAGCACGCCTACGCGCACGCCGACCCCGACCCCGACGTATACCGCCACGCCCGGGCCCACGCGCACGCCAACCGCCACCCGCACCCCCACCGCGACGCCCACGGCCACGCCGACCGCCACGCCCCTGCCGCCGCTCCATACCGTACGGTTCACGGCCCGGTACGCGTCGGGCTACTACATGACCTACAGCGCGTACTACGTGCTGGATGACGGCAGGCCGCAATTCCTGGGCACGGTGAGTCTCTCGCGCGAGTGGGAATTCACGGCGCATTTCAATTCCATCTGGGTCTTCCTGACCACGTCGGCGGGGACGTTGTACGAGCAGAACCTGTACGTGGACGGGGAGCGCGTGGCCTGTGGCGTCCTGAGCAGTGATGGGCTGATCTGGCCGGGTGGGCGGTGCGACGAGCCACCGACGCCTACCCCGACGCCTACGCGCACCCATACGCCCAGCCCAACGCCCACGGCGACCCGCACACCCACGGTTACCCGGACGCCTACGGCGACCCGCACGCCCACCTGGACGCCCACGGCCACCCGCACACCCACGCCCGCGCCACCGCTCCATACCGTGCGGTTCACGGCCCGTTACGTTTCGGGCTACTACCAGACGCGCAGCATCTTCTACGAGTTGGACGGCGGCTCGCCGCGATTCCTGGGCACGGTTACGCTCTACGCCAACTACACGCTGACGGCGAACTTCAACGAGATCCGCGTGTTCGTGTCCAGCGGTT
Organism: Chloroflexota bacterium; assembly: GCA_014360805.1. Classification (NCBI taxonomy): domain Bacteria; kingdom Bacillati; phylum Chloroflexota; species Chloroflexota bacterium. The sequence continues at coordinate 5,491 of JACIWU010000050.1, read as the reverse complement.
GGGGTTCCCTGTACGGGGAGTTGTTCGTGAACGGGGAGCGCGTAGCGTGCGGCGTCATCGGGCTGGAGGGGCTGCGCTGGCCCGGGGGCGCCTGCCCGTAGGGCAGACCTGCGCGCCTCCCGACGCCCCGGGCGATCGGGTTCCACCGCGGAGGACGCCGCGCCGCCACCCCTCACCCTGGCCCTCTCCAGGCGGGAGAGGGAACGACGCGTGCCTGCCCGAGGCTAAAGCCGTCGGGCTAAATGGACAAAGCCCTGCGGGCTATCCCCAGCCCCGAAGGGGGCTTGGCCCGTTCAGCGCGGGGGTTCACCCCCGCGCGTCGCCACGCTGCCCAACGCTGAAGCATCGGGCTGGTGGGCCAAGCCCTGCGGGCTATCCCCAGCCCCGAAGGGGCTTGGTTCGTTCAGCGCGGGGGTTCAGCCCCGCGCGTCGCCACGCTGCCCAACGCTGAAGCATCGGGCTGGTGGGCCAAGCCCTGCGGGCTATCGTCAGCCCCCGAAGGGGCTTTGTTCTTTCAGCGCGGGGGTTCAGCCCCGCGCGTCGCCCCTCACCCTAGCCCTCTCCCGGCGGCAGAGGGGACGACACCCCGCGCGGGCATGCTGACCTCACCCCCCTCGTTCCGCCTCTCCGCCAGCGGAGCCTGCTCAGATGGCTATCCGGGTTGTTAAGGTGCCGGTGTGAATATACAAGAGAGAAGGGGCCGGGCTGGGGTGGGGATGGGTGAGGTAAACGCCGCCGCGCGTCGGGTAAGCGGGGGGCTGGGTGGGGAAGGGTGAGGTGAACCCCGCTCGTCCCCAAGCCGAAATGCGCTCCAGCGCCGTTTGACAGAAACGGGTTTGTCCTGTATACTTAGCGATGCAAAATAATCTCGCCGGCACGGTGCGGGCGCACAAATGGCCGGCAACCCTGCCAGGAGCGTACACCTTGGAGGATTCCGACGTCGCGCGGTTTGAAGAAATGGTCGCCCTGCTGGTATGGAGGCAGCGCAGGCGGTTTGCGGAAACCCTGAGCGCCCTCGGCCTGACCATGCCCCAGTTCCTGGCGCTCATGTTCATCCAGGCGCATGGCGGCAGCGTGGCCATCGGGACTCTGGCCGAGGCGACGGAACAGTGCTCGGCCACCATGACCGGCATCGTGGACCGCCTGGCGAGCACCGGGCTGGTGGAGCGCCGCCGCGACCCCAACGACCGCCGTTCGGTCATCGTGTCGCTCACCGCCGAGGGCGAGGCGCTGCTGGAGCGCGCGCGGGCGCAGCGCATGGAACGCACGCGCCAGTTGCTCGCGCACTTCACCCCCGAGGAGCGGGCCGACATCACGCGCTACCTGGAACGCTACCTGGACGTGCTGGCCCGCGAATCCGAGGGCGCCGATCCCTGCACCCTGTAGCCGTCCCCATGCGGCAGCACGGCACGAATGCGGGCGCCCGTCTCACTCGCCCAGGATGGCCCGCAACAGCGGAAGCGCGGCCTGGGCGGCGCGCGCCCGATGGGAGATTTGGTTCTTGACCGCAGGCTCCAATTCGGCCATGGTGCGCCCGCGCTCCACGACGTAGAACACCGGGTCGTAGCCAAACCCGTAACTGCCGCGGGGAAGCATGGTGATGAGGCCCTCGCAAGTCCCCTCCACCGTGAACAACACCCCGTCCGGTGCGGCCACGGCGATGGTGCAGCGGAACCGCGCCGTGCGCCCCTCCGGTGGAATCTCGCTCAGGCGCGACAGCAGCAGTTCGTACCGCTCTCGGTCGCTCCGACCCGCGCCCGAATACCGCGCCGAGCGCACGCCCGGATCGCCGCCCAGCGCGTCCACCTCTAGCCCGGAATCGTCGGCCAGGGTCAGTTGCCCCGTGAGGCGCGCGAAGAACCGCGCCTTCAGTCGCGCGTTGTCCGCGAATCCCGCGTGGCCCTCTTGGGGTTCATCGCGCACGCCCAGGTCGGCCAGGCTGGTGAACTGCACGGGCAGGCCCGCGAGCAGTTCCTCGTATTCTCGCAGTTTGCCTCGGTTGTGGGTCGCCACGACAAGCACGCGCAAGGCCCCACTCCGCTCACCGTTCGCGCCGATGTCGCCTAGCGCACCCTTCGGAGTTCAAACACCAGGGGGTTCTCGGCATCCGGGCAGGCATGGGTGGCCACGTCCTTGTCCTCAAGCCAGGGGAAAGTGGCCCCGTACATCATCGCAAACGCTTTCGGTATCAGCGAGTAGAGCGCGTGGAAGCAAATGTTGCCATGCACGCCGCTCTCGTCCATGACGATCTGGTCGCCCACCTTGTGGCCCATGGCGCACCGGCCCTCCTGGCGTATCACCGTGCAGATGATTCTGTACGACCCTGGCGCTTCTGCCATCCGCTTCTTCCTCCTACTCATCTAAACGTGCGATTCACCGCTGGTCCGCCGACTCCCAGGGCAGCCGCACGAAGAACGTGAACCGCCCCGCGTTCGCCGCCCGCACAGGCCGCCCGCCGATTGTGGTCTGCTGAAATTGCGAGTCCTCCAGGGCGTGGGCAGCGCCCGCGAGTTCCTCCATGATCGCCGGAACCAGCGGAGACGGCCCATGCCCGGGGAACAGCAAATCTACATCCGGCGCCATCTCCGCCAGCAATCGCAGCGTCCCCTGGTACTCGGCCAGGCTCACGCCATCGCCGATGCCCTGGAGCGGGCGGTCGGTGATGGTGTCGCCCGTGAACAAGAGGCGGCTGCCCTCGTCCAGCAGGCAGACGCTCCCCGCCGTGTGGCCGGGCGTGTGCAACACCTCCAGCGCCCTCCCGCCCAGGTCTATCGTCTCCCCGCCGGCCAGCCGATGCGTCGGTTCGGGCACCTGGGGGGCGTACCGCTCCATGGAGAACCCGTCCGGGAACGGCTCGGGGAAGTCGGCCTGGGTGGCCAGTTCGCGGAAGCGGCGGGCGGTCTCCCCGACTTCGGCCAGGGATTCGCGCCGATGCAGGAACGCCGTCGCGAAGTGCGCGTTGCCGCCCACGTGGTCCAGATGGGCGTGCGTGTTGACAAGGAGCACCGGCAAATCCGTGAGGCCCTGGACCACCTGGCCGATGTCGCCGATGCCAAAGCCGGAATCCACCAGGACGGCCCAGTCGTCGCCCTGAATCAGGTATGCGTGCACCATGCCGCCCTCGGTGATGCGGTGGACGCCTGGCGCAACCAGCGCGGTCTCAAACCACAAGGGAACGCCTCCTCTGCATGCGAATCATCGCGACAGACACCCCCCGCGCGCCAAATCAGTAGAGCACGCGGAGCACGTAGGGCGCGTTGGGGTGCGCGTCGCTGTAGGGATAGACCAAGATGTAGTACTCCGTGGCGATGGGCGCGTTGAAGTAGATGTACTCGTCCACGCCGTTCCCGTACCGATCCGATTTCGCCACGTACTGATTGCCGCCCGTCGCGCCCGCCAGGAACAGGTAGATGTCGTAATCCCCGCTCGGCGGCACGTCAAGGGTGATGTCTATCGGCCCGGGCGCGGCCTTCACCAGGTAGAACCAGTCGTAGTCCATCATGCTGGCCAGGAACCCCACGTACCTCTGGCCCGAGACCACCGGCCCGTAGGCCTGCGCCTGGAAGTTGTTGGGTTCGTACTCGTCGGTGCGCGAGCAGGCGATGGCCGGCAGGCGCAGCCGCCGCGCAGGCCCCGGCGGGGACGTTGGGGTGGGCGTGGGCGAAGGCCCGGGCGTGGCCGTGGGCGTCGCCGTGAGCGTTTCCGTTGCCGTGGGGGTGGGCGTGGCCGTCGCCGTCGGCGTCGGGGTGTCGGTGGGTGTGGGCGAAGGCCCGGGCGTGAACGTAGGCGTGCGCGTGGCCGTGGGCGTCGCCGTCATCGTGGGCGTGCGCGTAGGGGTGGCGGTGGGTGTGCGCGTCTGCGTAAGCGTGGCCGTCGCCGATGGGGTCCCCGTCCTCGTGCTCGTGGGCGAGGCCGCGGGCGTGTTCGTGCGCGTCGGCGTCGCCGTAGGTGTGCGCGTGGGCGTCGGGGTGGCTGTCGCCGTCCCGGTCCGCGTGGCCGTTGGGGTCGTCGTCGCCGTCGCCGTGGGCGTGCGAGTGCGAGTGGGCGTAGGCGTCGCGGTGAGGGTTCGCGTCGGGGTGGCGGTGGGCGTGCGGGTGCGGGTGGGCGTGGGCGTGGGCGTGAAAGTCGGGACGGTGCCCGAGATGAGAATCTCGCCGTCGCGAATCTGCACCGGGATGTGCTCGCCGAAGTTGTTGAGCATCTGCACGCGGCTGAGGATGACGTCGGAGCGGCCCGGCGCTACGGCCGCGAACGTGATCAGAATCATGTCGTCGCTGCCGGTGAACGCGGATCCGAGAAGCGCCTGCTCGTAGGTGATCACGCCTGTCGCGTTGTCGGCGATGTTGATGATCGGGTTGGACGGATACGCCGATGCCGACCACAGCGGCCCCGGCTCTACTTGAATCCCTGGCAGGCTCGTGTTGGCGTCCACAACCTGGATTTTTGTGGGGTCAAAGAGGATGGTAACCGCCGCGCCCTGCAGGTTGGTGATGTCCTCAACCCACACCCGCGCCAGGGCGGTCTCTCCGGGGGCCACCGTCTGCGTATCGGGCAGGATCATGACCATGGGCTGCTGGGCCTCGGGGTCAGGCGAAACCGCAGCCCTCACCGCCGCTCCCAGAGCGAGGATGCACAAGAGAGTTGCCGCCCCAGCGATAACCCAGCGCCTTGCCAATTCAACGCCTCCTCGCCCAATCTAACGCGGAAAGCCCGCTTGAGGTACTACGCAATCGGCGGCGCGAAGACCGCCAGAATCTCCACTGGTTCCGCGCCCGTGTTTTCCAGGCGATGCTCGTGCCCCGGCGGCGCGTAGAAGCAGAACCCGGGGCCAAAGGGGACCGGCGTATCGCCCAAGTAGCAGACGCCCGTCCCCCGGAGGATGTAGAAGGTCTCGGATGAGGAGGTATGGACATGGGGTGGAATCTGCTGGCCCACCTCCACGCGCACACGACTGACGTTGAGCGCGGGGTTGACGGTGCCGGGGACCAGCACTTTCATTTGCAGCCCCTCATAGCGGGGGTGAGGCCCCCAGGGGACATCGTTCTCGTTCACGGCGTTGGCTGCCATTGTGGGTGTCCTCCCTGTCGCGATTTGGCCCATTATAGAACGCGCGCGTGGGCGTGTCAATCGGCGCTCCGCGCCCCCTACTGTTCCCCATTCGCGTGGATTCGCGCCATTCGCGGTTACAGGAGTCATCCACGAATAACACGAATTGACACGAATGGGGGATACAAAAGTAGACACGTAGGGCGGCTTTCCATCGCCGCCGGGGGCTACGCTCCGTTCCTTATTCGCGTGGATTGGCGTTATTCGCGGTTACAGCGGCGTTGGAAGCCTGCCCTACGGTCGCTGTGCGGCCCCACCTGCGACGCACCTCGGAGGTGCGTCGCAGGTTTGCGCGCTTGCTATCCGCGGCCCGCGGGTCGCCCCTACGCGCTGCGCCCCTTCGCACAGGTGCCAAGGTGCGACGCACTTCCGGAAGTGCGTCGCA
>JACIWU010000049.1 GCA_014360805.1 Chloroflexota bacterium | reverse complement strand
GCGGTGAGGATGTCGGTGCCCAGCGGCATGTGGGGGCCGTGCTGTTCGGTGGAGCCGATGGGGATGACCACAACGCACGGCTTGCGCGAAAAGGCCGCCTGGGCTTCGGGCCAGGTCATGTGCTCCAATAGGTATTTTTTCTTTGCCATTTCATTACTCCTTTGTACATGGTTGGATTTCGGTACGATCCGTTGAGTTGCCTTGCGGTGTCGCTCTTTGCCTCTATATCATTCCTCCTCCGGCTTTGCTCCGCGCTTTGACAATCCATGTTGCGGGCAGCCGCACACGCCTTTGGGAGACGCGTGCCGATTACGAGGGCTGTGGAGGATGCCTAACGGCCTCTGAGATAGGGGTCTAGAACATCGCGCAGCCCGTCGCCCAGCAGATTGAACCCGATGACCGTAACCACGATGGCGAGGCCGGGAAAGGTCGCAATCCACCAGGCCGACAGCATGTAGTTTCGCCCGCCCGAGAGCATCGCGCCCCATTCCGGCATAGGGTGCTGAGCACCCAGGCCCAGGAACGAAAGGCCGGCAGTCTGCACGATGGCCCAGCCCACGGCCAGAGTGGCCATGACGATGATGGGCGCGACGCAGTTGGGCAGGATGTGGCGAAACATGATTCGGAACGAGGAGGCCCCGATGGCGCGCGCGGCCTCAACAAATTCCTTCTCTTTCAGAGACAGGACTGTGCCCCGCACCAGGCGGGCATACTGCGGCATGTATACGATGCCGACGGCAATCATGGCATTGCGGATGCCCGGCCCAAAAATCGCCACGACTATCATGGCGAGCAGGAGGTACGGGAACGCCAGCATCACGTCGGTAAGCCAGACCACAAATGCGTCCACACGCCCCCCGTAGTAGCCGCCGATGAGACCGATGGTAACCCCCAGCACCAGCGCAATGCTGTCGGCCAGAATGCCTGCCAGCAAGGCCCAGCGAGCGCCGTGGATGATACGGCTGAGGATGTCGCGGCCAAATTCGTCCGTGCCCAGCGGGTGGGATACGGATGGCGGTCGGAGTTGGCGGATGAAACTCTGCTTGATGGGATCGTAGGGCGCGATCTGCTGCGCGAATATGGCTACCAGGGTGATCCCGAGGATGATCACCAGGCCGATAATGGCCGATTTGCTCCGAAGCAAGCGGCGGAACAGCGAGGGAGGCGTACCCTTCCGCTGGACGACCTCTATGCCACTTTCGGAGACTTTCTTGACGACGACTTCCTCTCCTGCTGCCATGAGACCGATACCTTCCTATGTGTAGTGTATGCGAGGGTCCAGGTAGGCGTACAGCAGGTCCACCGCCAGATTGATGACCACGATCATGAGAGCAGACACAATCACTACAGCCTGCACGACGGCATAGTCCCTAGCCAGTAGCGACGTAATCGCCAGACGGCCCAGGCCGGGGAGCGCGAACACCGTCTCGGTGAGCACTGCTCCGGACAACAGAAGGCCCAGTTGCAGGCCGATTACGGTAACAACCGGGATCAACGCGTTGCGCAGGGCGTGGCGGATGAGGACCAGGCGCTCGCTCAGCCCCTTGGACCTGGCCGTGCGCACATAGTCCTGGCGGAGAATCTCCAGCATGGCCGAGCGGGTCATGCGGGCGATGGTTGCCATCGGAATGCTCCCCAGCGCGATAGAGGGCAGTATGAGATGGCGCAGCGCCGAGTTGAAGGCTTTCAGGTCTCCGAGTATCAGCGCGTCCAGCAGGTGAATGCCCGTGATTTGTCGCAGGATGATGCCATCATCCAGAATGCCACCTATCGGAAGCCAGTGAAGCGTCCCGCCGAACAGCATAAGCAGGATCAGCCCTGTCCAAAATATGGGCATGGAGACTCCAATGAGGACGGCGACCATGGAAAGCGAGTCAAAGAGGGAATACTGGCGCAGCGCGGCCAGCACGCCGACCGGTATACCCACGATAATAGCGACGATAATGGCGCAGATGGACAGTTCAATGGTCATGGGCAGCGCCCACATGACTTCGCGCCATGCTGGCTGCCGCGTGCGCAGCGAAATGCCGAAATCCCCGCGCACGGCTTTGGTGATGAAGCGCCAGTACTGCACGTACATAGGTTGGTCCAGTCCCAATTCGTGCTGAAGCCGCGCCAGCGACTCGGGCGTCGCTTTGTCTCCGAGGAGCAGCGTGGCCACATCGCCAGGCACGATATGCATCCCGACGAAGACGAAGATGCTGACACCGATCAGCACAGGAATCATTTGCAGGATCCGTCGTATGATATAGCGGCTCAAGGTCCACCCCTTGCCCGAATATTGTGTTCGCGGGCTGGGGCCGGCCCGATAGGAAACCGGCCCCAGCGTTGCCTCTCGCGGATGGGAACGCTATTTCAGTTCCACATCCTCCATATACCAGAACATCTGCAACGGGTTCAGCGCGAAGCCCTCCACATTGGCGCGGATCGCACGCACGTGCTTGGTGTGGTTGATGAAGAGCCACGGGGCATCATCGTGGATGATGCGGCAGGCTTCCTCATACAGTTTGGCTCGCTCTGCCGGGTCGCTGACGGTGCGCGCCTTCCTCAGGAGTTCGTCCAGTGTCGGGTTAGAGTAGTGAGACGTGTTGCCGACGGGGATGTTGTCCGTGCTGAACATTTCCCACAGGAAGTTGTCGGGGTCGCCGTTGTCGCCCGACCAGCCCACCATGCCCAGATCCTTGTTGTCCGCGCGTCGGCGGGTCGCCAGGAACGTGCCCCACTCCAAGGTTTCCAATTCCAGTTCTATGCCGACTTCTTTCAGGTACTCCTGCACGGCCACGGCCATCTTGATGCCGACAGGGTTGTAGCCGCGCGGGTTCTCGTAGCACAGGAGTTTGTACTTGAACCCGTTGGGGTATCCCGCCTCGGCGAGCAGTTGCTTGGCCTTCTCTGGGTCATACGGATAGGGTTCCAGGTCCTTCGGGTAGCCCATGAGGATGGGGGGCATGCCGGTGGCTGCGGTAACTGCCGCGTCCTTATAGAGGAACTTGTTCATCTCCTCTTTGTTCACGGCGTAGTTCACCGCCTGGCGCACCCGAACATCATCCCACGGCTTCGCATCGGCGATCAGGGCGATACCGTTGATCGTGAGGCCGGGCTGCTCCAGCAATTTCAGCGCGGGGTTGCTCTGGATGCGCTGGTAGTCATCCGGGTTCACGTCGGCCAGGATGTGGACCTCGCCCTGCTCCAGTTTCAGGAGGCGCACAGAACTCTCGGGGACAACGCGGAAGATCAGTTTGTCCACTTTGGGCGCGCCACCCCAGTAGTCCTTGTTCGCCTCCAGCGTGATGTGGTCGTTGCGCACCCACTCCACGAACTTGAAGGGGCCGGTGCCCACCGGGTGGTCGTTCACGTCAAATCCCCACTTCTCCACTGCGGCGGGGCTCATGATGCCCGACCACACCATGGCGATGCTGGCCAGGAACGGGGCGTGCGGTTCCTTGAGGGTAATCTTGACCGTGTAGTCGTCCAGTTTCTCGTAGGAATCCACAATGCCCCACGTGAAATCGGCAAAACTGTGCACACCTTCTTGCTTGTAGACGTAGTAGGGGTTGTCGGGGTTCTTGACCCGATCCAGTTCCTTCAGTACCGCGTCTGCGTTGAAAGGCGTGCCATCGTGGAACGTAACGCCTTTGCGGAGATAGAAGGTGTACACTTTGCCATCCGGCGAAATGTCCCACCTCTCCGCCAGGCCAGGCCCGGGCTCCGAGGTGCCCTTCTTGTACTTGGTGAGGCCGTCAAAGATACACGACATTACGAAGCCCGACTCATTGTTCATCACCGACTCGGGGTCCAGGTATGTGGCATCTGCGCCGATGGCGATGACCAGGGTTTTCTCCGCCGGTGGCTGGGTGGGCGGAGGCGTCGTGGGCTGGGGTGCCGTTGTGGCCTGGGGCGCAGTCGTGGGCTGCGCGGGCGCCGGCGTGGGCGTGGCCGCGGGACCGCATGCGCCCAGTACCAGCGACACCAAGACGAGCATGGACAGTACTGTGAACACTCGCTTGCGCATCTCTCTTCCTCCAAGAAATCATCTGAGGTTGCTCTGGTTGCGAAAACACTCCGTACCGATTTGAGACCCTATGCCGATACGTGATCACCCCCTTTCGGCGTGCTGGCAGCGAGGCGGCGACCAGGGCACGATGGCTTGCAACGGTTCTAGGCCGCCCCGCCCTCAATCATGAACGCTGCATGTGTTTGGTTGAAAGGCTAGACGCACTCGCCGTGTGATGGAGACTTGTCGCCCCTCTGACTGCCGCGCAAGAGGGGTGCGCAATGGCCTTTGGCGTCTTCGGGGTCGGGGCGCTCCGTTGCGCCGCTCGCCCTGAATCAGGACCGGACCGGGAGCATTTGCGCGATGAGTGGGCGCAGCCGGCTCACCGAATCCGGCTCGGGCTGATACTGGTATTCAATGGCCTCAATGTGCGGCGGAACCCATTCCAGGACTTTGTCGCTGCCGCTCGCGTAGATCAGAACGTCTATATGGGACAACATGTCCCGAATCCGCTCTTCTTGATGGAGAACGGCGGAGAGGACCGGAGTGCGGGCCAGGGAATAAGACGCGACCTCGTCCAGCAGGGATTGCAGGAATTCGGGATAGGTTGCCACAACCCCGATGCGGCTGCGGGGGTCAATGTCGGCGATCCTGCGCTGCGTGTCGGGGCGCGGACGGAAAGCCACAGCGACCACGTGGTAGGCGCGGGCCTCCAGCAGGGCGCGCACTTGCTGCAAACGCGAAGGTATGGTGATCACGAGCGCTACATGGCGAAGGCGCTCCAGGCTGCCCGCGAGGTCCTGCTCCAGGTCAGAGACCAGGAGCGGTACAACATGGACGTGCAAGTCTTGGAGCATGGCCTCTATGTCGTGAGCGTACAACTGGGTTGCCTGAGCGAAATTGCCAACAAGGCCAATGTGCCGCACATCGCCATTCCTCTCGTAGACCTCCAGGCGCTCCAGGAACTGCTTGCGAATCTCCGGCAGAGGATGTCCCAGAGAAAGCGCGTGGCGCATGTACATGTCCACAATCTGCTGCAAGTTGCTCAATGCTGCCTTGTGGCGGTGCCTGCCGTTGGTGCGGGAGATGTCGGCAACGCAGGTGCCGGCCCCGGGCTTCGCGACGATCAGTTCCTCCCTGGACAGTTCGCGATACACTCGCGCAATGGTCGTGAGGGACACGCCCAGGGCCTCGGACAGGTCGCGAACAGACGGCAGCGGGTCGCCGGGACGGAGCATCCCACACATGATGGCATATGAGATCTGGCCCTTGATCTGCTCGGAAATGGGTACCGGCACGTTACGGTCTATGTGCAATTGCATCAGACCGTTGCTCCTTGGGATTCTTGCGATGCTGCACGACAACAGTTGGCGCAAAAGGCAACGCCGCGATGGATTTGCAGGTGCGTTATTCTACTGTAGTACAACACTATTATAACACAGAAATCGTGTTTGTCAAGGGTTTTCAAAAGCCAAACAATCGCTCAAACAAACCGAGTGCCCGCGCTCGCCCTACCACGCTCTGCGCGTAGGTTGCAGGATAACCTTGCCGCCCAGGTGTCCCGCTAATGCCTCCAGAACCCTTCTCTGCGAGTGCGAGACCTCTTCGTGTATGAAATGCAGCGCCTGTTCCATGTCGCGCGCCGCGATAGCCTGCGCCAGGTTCACGTGATCCCGCACCTTCTCGTCGGCGCTGTCGCGCAGGTCCAGCGCCATGTGGAATACCCGAGTCAATTCGTCCAGCACCTTGGCGACCGAATCCGCCAACCTGCGGTTGCCTCCCGCCAACGCGATGGCCATGTGGAAACGCGCGTTCTGGGCAAGATAGGCGGTGTAACTATCCCTGTCCCGGTAAACATAGCGGGCGCCGGCCAGTTGGACGATCTCGGCCACGCGGTCGTCCGGCGCGCGCTCCACCGCAAGCCGCACCGCCGCGGTCTCCAGGATCAGGCGCAATTCAAAAAGTTCCTGCAAGTCTGAGAGGGTAATAGGACTGACGATGTACCCGAAACGTGGAACCGACTGAACGAACCCTTCTTGCTCCAGGCGTTTCAGAGCTTCACGGGTGGGGGTGAGTCCCAGGTTGTACTTTTCGGCGATCTGCGCCTGCACGATCTGCTGTCCTGGTTCCAGCACGCACGAAAGGATATCCTGTTTCACCAGGTTATAGGCCAGATCCGCCATCGGGGGACCTTCCGCTGCCATTGTCCTGTTCCTCCCATGGCCTAGATGGGTTCCACTCTATCTGGTATCTAGTATATCACAAATATGTCTATCTGTCAACTCTAGTATCCTAGGTTGACATCAGGAGACGGCAGGCGTATAATGCACCCGTGGTTGATGCCAATACACGATGGAGGAAAAAGTGAGCCCGACAGACTTTCCGCTTCCGCAACGAATCCGATCCGTTCAGCCTTCGCCGACCGTGGTCTTTCGCGAACTGGCCCAACGCCGACTGGATGCAGGGGACACCGTGTTTGACCTCACGATTGGCGAGCCCGACTTTGATACCCCCGCCCACATCATTGGGGCCGCATACGCCGCGCTCAAAGCCGGCTTTACGCACTACGTGAATTCCAGGGGAATCACCGAACTCCTCGCGGCCATCTCTCGCAAATTGGAGAGCGACAATCACCTTTCCTACGCGCCGGACCGCGAGATCCTGGTAACCCTGGGCGGCAAGCAAGCGATCTTCGCCGCCATCATGGCGACGGTGGAACAAGGCGACGAGGTGCTGGTGCTGGATCCGGCGTGGGTGTCCTATGACCCCATGGTGCGCCTTGCCGGGGGCGTGCCGGTTCATGTGCCGCTAAGCGTTCAGGACAACTTCCGCATCACCGAAGAACAGTTGAACCGCCACCTTACGAGCCGAACGCGCGTCCTTATCCTCAATTCGCCGAACAACCCCACAGGGCGGGTGGCCACGCAGATGGAACTGGAAGCGGTGGCTGCTGTCGCTCAGAAAGCAAACCTCCTGATCATCTCCGACGAAATCTACGAGAAACTGGTGTACGACGATCGCCGGCATGTGAGCATTGCCACGCTGCCCGGAATGCGGGAGCGCACGCTGGTCGTCAACGGCTTCTCAAAGACCTACGCCATGACCGGATGGCGACTGGGATATGTGGCGGGGCCTGCCAGCCTCATCGGCGCGGTGCTCAAGGTGCACCAGCATTCGGTAACCTGCGCCACGTCGTTCGTACAGAGCGCTGCCGTGGCCGCCCTCAACGGGCCTCAGGATGACATGGAGCGCATGGTGGCAGAGTTCAAGGCCAGGCGAGACCTGGTGGTCGCGGGATTGAACGCCATCCCGGGCGTGGAGTGTCCCCAGGTTGAGGGCGCGTTCTATGCGTTCCCCGATGTCTCGGCCTACGGCCCGGGCGAGGAAATAGGGAAGGTCTTGCTGCAAGAAGGGGGCGTCGCCCTGGTTCCTGGCTCGGCTTTTGGCGCGTCCTGCGCCAATCACCTGCGCCTGTCCTTCGCGGCCTCTCGCGAAACGTTGGAGCGCGCGTTGGAGGCCATGGGGCGCGTGTTTGAGCGGATGAAAGGGTAGTTCACAATCTTGATTCTTTGGGAGGGTAAAAATGAAAACGTACAATGTGGCAGTTGCCGGCGCGCTGGGACTGGTGGGGTCCACCATGGTGCGCATCCTGGAGGAGTACGATTTCCCCGTCAACAGGCTGAAACTGCTGGAGGCCAAGGAGTGGGTCGGCACGCCGGTCCGCTTCAAAGGCGAGACGCTCTTCGTAGAAGAGGGCACGGAGGACGCCTTTGAGGGCGTGGACATTGCCCTGTTCGCAACGCACGAAGCGGTAAGCGCACGACTGGCCCCGGCAGCCGCCAAGCGCGGCGCCATCGCCATTGACAACAGCCGCCATTTCCGCCTGGACCCCAATGTGCCGTTGGTAGTGCCGGAGGTGAACCCCGAAGACCTGAAGTGGCACAATGGCATCATCGCCAATCCCAACTGCACCACCATCGGGACCATCGTGGTGCTGAAGCCCATCCACGACATTTCGCCCATCAAGCGTGTGGTGGCTTCCACGTATCAGGCCGTTTCGGGTGGCGCCATTCGCGGGCAACTGGAACTCAAGAAGCAATGCGTGGACATTGCGGCAGGGTTTGAGCCGTCGCCGCCGACGGTATTCGCCTACCAGATCGCCTACAACCTGATTCCTTTCATAGATGTCTTTGAAGATGACGGGTACACGCGCGAAGAGTGGAAGATGATCCACGAGACCCGCAAGATGTTGCACGTGCCGGACATGGCCATCACCGACACGGCCATCCGCGTGCCTGTGCTGAACTGCCATTCGGTGGCGTGCAACATTGAGACGCGGGACAAGGTTACGGTGCAGCAGGCCCGGGAGGCGCTGAGCAAGGCTCCAGGGGTCAAGGTAGTGGACGACATTGAGAAACTGGAGTTCCCCCAGCCCATCCGCGTCAGCGGCGGCAACCTCGTCCACGTAGGACGCATTCGCGAGGATTTCTCCATTGAAAACGGCCTGAACCTGTTCCTGGTGTCGGACAATGTCCGGAAAGGGGCCGCGCAGAACGCCGTCCAGATTGCGCAGGTGCTGGTGGAGCAGGGGCTGGTAGAAGAATGGCAACGAAGAAGATCGTAGCGCAGAAATTCGGGGGCACGTCGGTCGCCACTCCAGAAAGCCGCCAGCGGGTGGTGGCGCACATCCAACGCACCCTCACTGAGGGCTACAGTCCGGTGGTCGTCGTCTCGGCTATGGGGCGGAGAGGCGCGCCCTACGCGACGGATACCCTGCTGGATCTCATCCACGCCCAGGGCGAGCCTGTGGACGGTCGGGATGAGGATCTGATCTTCCACTGCGGGGAAGTCATCTCGGTGGCGATCCTATCGCACTTGCTGAAACTCGCAGGGCTGCGGTCGGTGGGCCTCACGGGCTGGCAGGCGCGCATCTACACCGACGGGCGCTGGCGCAGGGGCAAGATCGTGCGCATAGACCCCAGCCGCATCCTGCGCCACGTTGAGCAGGGCGAGATACCCGTGATCGCAGGCGGGCAGGGCGCGACGGCTGACGAGGGCGAGATCACCATCCTGGGCCGTGGAGCCAGCGATACCTCGGGCGTGGCGGTGGGCGTGGCGGTGGGAGCCGAGAAGGTGGAAATCTACAGCGATGTCCCCGGGGTGGCGCTCGCAGACCCCCGCGTCATCCCGGGCGCTCGCTACCTGGAGCGGATCAGTTACCGCAAGATGTATGAGATCGGCATCTACGGCGCTAGGGTCATGCACCCGGGCGCCGTGCTCATCGGGCAGCGCGGGAATACACCCATCGTGGCCCGCTCCACCTTCAGCGACAGCCCGGGCACCCTCATCGGCGACGTGCGCGATGAATCTCCCCTCGTGGGCATCCCCATCCTCGGAAACGTGCATCTCCTCACCGTCCCTGAGGGCCGTCGCTGGGAGATGACGCCCGAAGACCTGTTTGAGCGGTTCGCGGCGGTGGGAATGCAAGGCGAGGATGGGCAGACGCTGGTCGTGGCTGTGGCGCCGGATTGGCGACGCGAGGTTGAGGATAGCCTCAAGTCGCAGGGGCTGGTCGTGAGCAGCGTCGCCACCGACATGGGGCTGGTGTCTTTGGTGGGCGAACCGGAATTCATCGCGACATCGTTCCCGACGGCCAAGACGGTTGCAGCCGCCATGGGGATACCGGTCTCGTTCGCGGAGCGCACCGACATCCGCTGTACGTTGGCGGTGCCCAACCGCGAGACCTCTCGGCTGGCGATGGCGTTCTACCAGGCTCTTGCCTCGTAGGCGGCGACACATCCGGGCGGTACGCGACACTGGCGTCGCCCTAGCGCCGTTGTCGGCTGCCCATGGTCCTGCATGAGAGACACCGGATGAGGCGGTGTATGATAGACGAAGGTTTGTTCCAAGCACTTCGGCGCGAAGTGCTGGCTACCTGGCCCACAGGCCAGGATGTCAGCGACGAGGCTTTTGAATACTACCAGCGCAAGGGCGATAGCGGGGTGTTCCATCAGCGGCTGCAAGAAGCGAAGGCCGCAGGGCGAACGCTCCTGCAGCCGCGGGGTGGCGTCCCTCTGGTGCATCTGCAGATTGAACTCCTGCGGCATCTGGAGCAGGTGGGCACCGCCGACCTGCTTCCCCTCACGGTGGACAGTTACACCCGCCAGAACCGCTACGAAGAGGCGCAGCGACACCTGGAAAGGAGCCAGCAGGAAGGCGTGGCGCTCCTAAACGGGTTCCCTGTCGTCAACCATGGGGTGCGCAACAGCCGCGCGGTCTTGGAGGCTGTCGCGGCCCCGGTGCAGATTCGGCACGGGTCGCCGGATGCCCGACTCCTGGCCGAGATCTCCTTTGCCGCGGGCTATACGAGTTTTGAGGGCGGCGGCATCACCTACAACCTGCCCTATTCCGCCAGGGTGCCCCTCGAGCGTTCGGTCCGCGATTGGCAGTACGTAGACCGTCTCAGCGGCTACTACACCGAGCGGGGAGTCGTCATCAACCGCGAGTCCTACGGCGCTCTCACGGGCATCCTGGTGCCCCCTGCCGTTGCGGTGGCCATTTCGGTGTTTGAGGCGCTGCTCGCCGCCGAGCAGGGGGTGAAAAGCATCACGGTGGGATACGGCCAGAATGGCCACATCATCCAGGATGTGGCGGCGGTGGAGGTGTTGGGGGCCCTCACCCAGCAGTACCTGCGGCGTTTCGGGTTCCACGATGTGGACGTAACCACGTGCTTCCACGAATGGATGGGACCTTTCCCGATGACCGAGGGCCGCGCTTTTGGGCTTATTGGCCTGGGCGCGCTGACGGCTGCCCTCGCCAGAGCCACGAAGGTGATCACCAAGACCCCCCATGAGGCCTATGGCGTCCCGACAAAAGAAGCCAATGCGCAGGGGCTGCTGTGCAGTCGCCTGATGGTAGACACGGTAGCCCATCAGGTTCCCCTGGATCGCGCGCAGGTTGCAGAAGAAGCCAGGTGGATTGCGAGAGAGGCCACCGCCATCGTGGAGAAGGCACTGGAACTGGGCGAGGGGCGCTTTGACGCCGGTGTAGTCAGGGCGTTTGAGGCAGGAGTGATGGACCTGCCCTTCTGTCCCAGCATCTACGCGCAGAACAAGGTCATGCCCATCAGGGATGCCACCGGCGCGGTGCGCTACCTGGAGCATGGGCACCTACCCTTTGACCGGGAAACCCTGGACAGGAATCAGGAACTGATCCACCAGCGGATGAGCACCGTTGACACAGATCCGCTGGAACAGATTGAGAAGGACATCAACTTCTTCCTGGAGGCCGAGGGGTTCTCGGCGGTTTCTGGCGGCTCCCTCATGAACGGCGGGGCGGTCGCTGGTGCGATGGAGAGGCAGATTCATGGCTGACGAGGGTTTGGCGAACGCACCCAAGGGCCGGGTCGTAACCGGCGTGATCGGGGCCGATGTCCATGTGGTGGGCAACCGACTGCTGGCCATGGCCCTGGAGCGGGCGGGCTTCAAGGTGATCAACCTGGGAGTCCTGGTTTCCCAGGAGGAGTTCATCAACGCCGCTGTGGAGAGCAACGCCGATGCGTTGTTCATCTCGTCGCTCTATGGCCACGCGGAACTGGATTGCGAAGGACTGCGGGAAAAGTGCATAGAGGCCGGGCTTGACGATATCCTGATTTACGTGGGCGGCAACGTGGCTCTTGGCAAGCAGGAGTGGAGCGAGGTGGAGAAGCGCTTCCTGGCCATGGGCATTGACCGCGTCTTTCCTCCGCGGACGCCTCCCAAAGTGGGGATTGAACTTCTGGAGCGGGACTTGGCCGCCAGGAAGAGGAGCAAGGGCTAGATGCTGGCTCTGCTAGCCGACATCGGCAGCACCTTCACCAAAGTAACCGTGGTTGACCTCGGGCGCGCCGAAGTTGCGGCCACGGCCCAGGCCCCGACCACCATTGAGGACATCAACCTCGGCCTGGGGGCGGCGATCCGTGCGATAGAGGAGCGCCTACCCCTTCCGGCCGAGCAGGTCGCCTTTCGGCTCGCCTGCAGCAGCGCCGCGGGTGGGTTGCGCATGGTAACCGTGGGGTTGATCCCCGCTCTGACGGTGGAGGCGTCCAAGCGGGCGGCGCTGGGTGCCGGGGCCAAGGTGGTGGGCGTGTTCTCGCATGAACTCACCGACGCAGACCTGGACGCCATCGCGGGGCTGAAGCCCGACATCCTGCTACTGACCGGCGGCACCGACGGCGGGAACGAACGCGCCATTCTCCACAACGCCGCCGCAATCGCCCACTCGGGCATACAGGCGCCGGTCGTGGTCGCGGGCAACCGCGTCGCGTCCGACCGGGTCTGCGCCATTCTGCAATCCTCGGGGCGCGAAGTCTGGGCGACGGAGAACGTGATGCCCGAGGTGGGCGAACTCAACATCCGTCCCGCCCAGGACGCGATCCGCGAGGTCTTCCTGAAACGCATCATCGTGGCCAAGGGTCTGGACAAGGCGCAGGAGACCTTCGGGATCCTCATGCCCACGCCCACCGCCGTCCTGCGCGCGACGGAGTTGCTGGCGGTCGGCACGGACGACGAGCCGGGCCTGGGCGACCTGGTCGTTGTTGACGTGGGCGGGGCCACCACGGACGTTCACTCCGCCGCCGATGGCCGGCCCACCAAGCCCGGCGTCGTTTGGAAGGGGCTGCCGGAGCCTTTCGCCAAAAGGACGGTTGAGGGAGACCTGGGCATCCGCTACAATGCCCCCACGATTCTGGAAGTCGCCGGAAAGGCTCGGCTGTGCCGCGCCATCGGCTGGGACGAGCCCGACCTGCATGGCATCGTGAGCAGGTTGAGCGCCGAGGTGGACTACGTGCCACGCGATGCGCGGGCAGAAACGATTGATGTGGCGCTGGCGAGAACGGCGGTGGAAATCGCGGTGGACAGGCATGTCGGTACGCTCACGGTTGTGTACACGCCCTTCGGCGAGATGGCCGTCCAGTATGGCAAGGACCTGACCGAAGCGCGGTATGTGATCGGGACGGGCGGCATTTTCGCCCACACAGAGGCGGGGAGAAAGGTGCTGGAAGGTGCGCTGTTTGACCCACAGAACCCGACTTCGCTACGACCACTGCATCCGGAAATGCGCGTTGACAAGCCCTACATCATGGCGGCAGCAGGACTCCTGGCAGAAAGGGAGCCCACCGTTGCCCTGCGCCTGTTGAAGCGGAATCTGGCGCCGGTGTAGGCACGCGGGAAGTGTTCATCTAGGGAGGTGCGACGATGAGGGTACTCGTGTTGGGCGTGGGCCTGCAGGGGAAGGCCGCGCTGTATGACCTGGTGCGCAGCGACCGCGTTCGCGAGGTCATCGCGGCAGACCGCGATCTTGACGCGCTCCGAGCGCATGTCGCCAGCAGGGGCTATGGCCCCAAGGTGCATTGCGAGCCGTGCGATGCGGAAAACCCCGCCGAGATAGATCGGCTGGTGGCGCGCGGCGTGGACGTCGTCATTGACCTCTTGCCAACCCGTTTCAGCGACGCCGTAGCCGAGAGCGCCGTCCGGCATGGCGTTCACTTCGTCAACGCTTCCTACGTTACGCCCGGGCTGAAAGCCCTGTCCCAAGAGGCGAAGGCTCGGGGCGTCGCCCTGCTGCCCGAGTTCGGGATGGACCCGGGGATTGACCTGGTGCTGTTGGGCGAGGCGGTCAGGCAGTTTGACGTGGTCCAGGAGATCATCACCTACGGCGCGGGGTTCCCCGAGGCCCAGGCCGCGAACAACCCGCTCCAATACAAGGTAACGTGGACGTTTGAGGGTGTTCTGCGATCATACTACAGGGCGGGCAGAATCATCCGAGATGGCCAGGTGGTGGAGATCCGGGAGGATGAGATGTTCTGCCCGGAGCACCTTCACGAGCTGGAGATTGAGGGAATTGGCAAACTGGAGGCCTTCCCCAACGGCGATGCGATCAAGTACGCAGACCTCTTGGGGATTGATCGGTCGCGCCTCCGGAACCTAGGGCGGTACGTGCTTCGCTGGCCGGGGCACGCTGCATTCTGGAAGAGACTGGTTGACCTGCACCTGCTGGATGCCGAGCCCGTAACCGTGAATGGCGTAACCGTGGACCGGAGGCGCTTCCTGGCGGCTATTATGGAGCCGCACCTGCAGTACCGCGACGACGAGCGCGATATTGTGGTGGTGCGCGTTCAGGTTGCGGGTCTCAAGGGGGACAGGCCGAAGCGCGCCCTCTACCAGGTGATTGACCGGCGAGACTTGGAGACCGGGTTTATGGCCATGAACCGCACCGTCGGGTTCACCGCCGGCATCGGCGCGCAGATGATCGGTTCGGGCGAACTGGCCGCCCGCGGCCTCCTGTCTCCCATCAAGGATGTGCCCTATGAGCCGTTCGCCCGCGAACTTCGCAAACGGGGCATCGTCGTTACATCGGAACTCAGCGATTGGGAGTAGATTCGTGCCTGCGTCCGGTTGGGACGTTGTGAGGGGGCAGATGAGCACAAAACAAAAGCCATTCCGAGTAGGGTTGGTCGTAGCCTTCGCGAACCTGGGGGAGGGCGAGCGACGCGCTGCCGAGATCGCGTGGGAGTGCGCCGTCGCTTGCGCCGAGCACTGGCGGCCCGCCTTCGCCGCGTATGGGCTTGCGCCCGTTACGGCGCAGGCGCGCGATGCGGACATCCTGGTGTATCTGGGGGAGTCCTCGCGTTTTCAGAGCGTCGCAGGCGAGGCATCGCAGGGGACGCCGGTGGTGTTCGTGAAGAGCACCGTGGAGGAGTTGCTGGCCCGCCCAAGCGGCTATGCCCCTCGCTACCGAATGTGCACAGGCGTCCGGGGCATTGCCCGAGCCTTGGCCTCTGTGGCGCCTCCTGGCCCTACTGTGGATTGGATGACCCTGCCCTGGCCGCAAGACGTAGCCCGCTGGACTGTGCTGGAGGATGCGGAGTTGTCTTATGTCAACTCCAGCATTGCGGCTTTCCGCCAGGCAGCGGAGGCCCGGGGAATGGCCTGGACGACGGGGCTACCCGCCGGGGATGGGCCTTTCTCCGTCTTTCTGACCATGCACGACCCGGGAGCGGCGATTCTGGCGGAGACGGCGCTTCGCCTGTGGACGCGGTGCACGGTGCTGGCCGCAGATGGCATGGTCTCCACGTGCGCGCCTAGCGGGGAGCCATGGCCGGAACGGCTGCTGCGCGTCCGCCACTGGGTGGAAGGTGCCGACTCGGAGAGCACCCGAGCATTCCGTGCGCGCATGGGGGGAAAGCCCTTGCCCGACTTTGATTCGGCAGGCATGTTGTTTGGCACCCTGTACTTCCTGGATCGCGCTTTCGGTGCGGGTGGGTCGCCCGGAGCACTGGAGGATGCCGGGGATCAGCCCGGCCCTCTAGGGCCGGTGCGGATGACGGCGTTGGGCAGGCCCCATCCCGAAAGAATTGTCGTGTTGGCAGGCGATCGTTTCCGCGTCGTGGAGATTGCCTAGCGCGGGTGCGGGTGGAAGCGGGCCACATGCCCGCCGGGAAGGCGCACCAGATGCGCACAGAACAGAGCTTAATGTCCGGTGAGGTGGAGCAACTTCTCCGTCGCCTTTAGCCCGTGCCCCGTGAGCACGGAGACGATGACCTCGTCGGGGCGCGCCTCCTGCAGATAGCGACGAAGGCCGGCGATGGCAGCCGCCGATGTCGGCTCAATGTAAAGCCCCTCTCGGCATGAGATCCGCAGCGCCTGCTCAATCTCCGCCTCGTCAACGGCGAGAATCAGCCCGCCCGTCTCCCTGACCGCGCGCAGGATTTGCCTGCCCCGCACGGGTTCCGCAATGGCGATCCCCTCCGCAATCGTCGGACGCTTCGTGATGGGAAACACGTCGTCCCTGCCCTGCGCGAAGGCTTCATACAGCGGCGCGGATGCCGCTACCTGCACCCCCACCAGCCTGGGCAGCCGACGGATGTGCCCAGCCCACAGCAAATCCCGAAAGCCGATGTAGGCTCCCAGGAGAAGCGTCCCATGGCCTACCGGCACAACCACCGTATCAGGCGCTTTCCACCCCAGTTGCTCCCAGACTTCGTAGGCGAAAGTCTTGGTCCCCTGGAAGAAGAACAGATTCCAGACGTGGCTCGCGTAGTAGGTGTGCTCGGCTGCGACCCACGCGGCACGGGCGGTGTCTTCCCTGGATCCGGGCACGCGCCTCAACCTGGCGCCGTACAACTGGATTTGCGCCAGTTTCGCCTGGGCCGTGTCGGCTGGGACGAGAATCTCGCAGTCAATCCCTGCCCGCGCGCAGTAGGCAGCCACGGCGCACCCTGCGTTGCCCGAGGAATCCTCCACCACCTTCGCGATGCCGGCCTCTTTCACCTTGCTGATCAAGACAGTGGCGCCCCGGTCCTTGAACGACCCCGACGGGAAGAGATGATCTTGCTTGATGAGCACCGACCGTGTTCCGAGTCGCAATTCAACAAGCGGGGTGAAGCCTTCGCTGAACGATACGATGCTGGCCTCGTTGCGGATGGGGATCGCCTCTCGGTATCGCCACAGGGTAGGCGACCTACCCACAATTCGCTCTATGTTGAGGGCGGGGGTGAATTCAACGTCCAGGACGCCTCCGCAGTCGCAGCGCCAACGCGGTTCATCCAGTTCATATGTGGCCCCGCACGCCTGGCACACTAGGCCGTCCATGGTTCGCGCTCCGCCCCGACGCCTATTCCACGGCTGCAACGGCTTCTATCTCAATCTGGAAGCCGAAATGCAACTCACGGGTGGGCACGACGGCGCGCGCAGGCCGATGCGCGCCAAACACCCTGCCATAGACCTCGTTCACGCGACCCCACAGGCTGATGTCCGAGATGTACACGGTTACCTTGAGGACTTTGTCCAGCGCACTGCCGGCTGCCTGGAGGATGGCCTCCACGTTCCGCAGGGCCTGCTCCGTTTGCTCCTCTATGGAGCCGATGTGCTTGTCGCCTGTGGTCGGATCTATCGGGAGTTGCCCCGACACGAATACGAGGCCATTGTGGACGATGGCCTGGGCGTAATGCCCGGCGGGAGCCGGCGCATCGGGTGTGCTGATGGTTTTCATCTCGCAATGCTCCTGGAATGGACGTGCCACATGTGCGGCGCTGAAAACAAGGCGCACGAATGCCCTTACACGGCGATGCGGTCCAGCGCCTGTTTCCAATCGGCGATAATGTCTTCCGGTTCCTCAATGCCCACGGAGATACGCGTAACCGCGCGCATGGGGCGATGGATCACCAGGGTGGATACATCTCCGAGGCTGGTCGCCAGATAGGTGAGTTTCAGGTTGTCAAAGATCTTCCATTGCGTCTCTTTGCCTCCCACCGGCTCAAAGGAGATCATGCTTCCATACAAGCCCCCCATCAGCCGGCCGGCCAGTTCGTGCTGGGAGTGGCTATCCAGCCCCGGGTAGTAGATTTTCTCTATGACGGGGTGGCTTTCCAGGAACTGCGCCAACTTCAGCGCGTTTTCACATTGGCGGCGTACACGGAGGTACAGCGTTTTGATGCCGGCCAGAATGAGCCATGCGTTGAAGGGGCTCAGGCAAGCGCCGAAGCGCCGGATGATTTGAAACACGGCTTCTCGCAGGCTGTCCCCTTTGCCCGCGACCACGCCGCCGATGGCGGTGCTGTGGCCGCAAAGGAACTTGGTGGCGCTCTGCACACACAGGTCTGCGCCAAGTTCCAGCGGCCGCAACAGGGCAGGAGATGTGAAGGTGTTGTCCACGATCAGAAGCGCGCCATGCTCGTGAGCGATGTCGGCCAGGGCTGGGATGTCGGCCACGATCAAGAAGGGATTGGACAGCGTCTCGGTGTAGATGACTTTCGTCTCCGGGCGCATGGCGGCCCGCACGGCGTCCAGGTCGGCGATCTCAACGAACGAGTGAGTTACGCCGAGTTGCTGAAGGTGTATCTCTATGATTTCACGGCTCTCGGGATAGAGTTGGTTGGACGAAACGATGTGGTCTCCGGCTTTCACGGTGGCCAGCAGCGCCGCGCTGATGGCTCCCATACCCGAAGCCGCAGCCTGTGCCCAGTCCGCATGCTCCAATTCGGCCATTTTCTTCTGGAAAACATCCACGGTGGGGTTGCGATCGCGACTGTAAATGTAGCCGAGTTCACGGTGCTGCCACACAGCCTGCAGATGCTCGCTGTCCTCAAAGCAAAATGTGTTGGACATGAAAATGGGCATTACATGGGCGTACCAGATGTGCTCACCCTCAAGGTCGTCGTGAACGGCCCGCGTATTGGGCCCCAGGTTGCGGATTCCACGCTTCTCAGTCATCCTACCCTCCTCGTTAGCCTTCTGTTGACCTCGTCATTACCGCCCTAGCGATGGGGAGAGCCATGGTGTGCGGGCATCGTGTTGAGTTCATTGTAGCCCAAGTGTCTGCCATCTGCCATACGACAACGGCGCAGAGAGCGCTCTGCTCTACGTCAGGTGCATCTTGCCCATCCGCTCCCAGTACAACACCCACGCCCGAAGCCCCTCATGAAGCCGATGGATTCGGAAGAACTCGTTGGGCGCGTGGAAATCCTCGTCGGCCGTGGAGAACGAGAAGAAGACAACGTGCTGGTTCAGGAGCCGCTGGAACCACTCGGCAACGGGCAGGGTGCCCCCAATGCGCACCCGCAGCGGCTTCTTGCCGTACACCTCCTCCAGCACCTCTTCGGCCACGCGCAGGCCGACATGGTCCGAGGGTATCCGGTAGGCGCGCGTCCCAATATCCGACGCTTGGATATCCAACTTCACCCCAGGCGGCGTGTGGCCCTCCAAGTGGCGTGCGACCTTGGCGAGGACATCCTGCGGGTCCTGGTCTGGGGCCAGCCGGCAGGTGATCTTGGCGTGGGCCTCGGTGGGGATCACGGTCTTGCCTCCCGGCCCCTGGTATCCGCCCCACATCCCATTGACCTCCAAGGTGGGGCGCACCCACTGCCGCTCCAGGGTATTGTAGCCAGGCTCACCGAACAGAGATGGAGCGCCTACTTCGCTCAAGTAGCGCCTCTCGTCAAAGGGCAACGCCGCGATGGCCTCCCGTTCCTCGGGCGACAGTTCCACCACGTCATCGTAGAACCCTGCGACGGCGACTCTGCCTTCTGGTGTGTGCAGACTGGCGATAAGGCTTGCGATGGCGTGCAACGGGTTGGCGATGGCTCCCCCGTGTCGGCCCGAGTGCAAATCTTTGGCAGGCCCTCTGACGATGATTTCAAGGCCAACCAGGCCGCGGCTGGACACGGAAACGGACGGCTCGTCAATGCGCCACATGGCGCCGTCGGCGGACATCACAAAATCGGCCGCCAGTTTTTCCTTGTTCTGGCGGATGAACTCTTCCAGGTCAGGGCTGCCGATCTCCTCCTCGCCTTCAAACAGAAATTTGACGTTGACGGGCAGTCCTCCTACCGTGGCGAAAAAGGCCTCGGCGGCCTTGATGGGTACGAACATGGGCGCCTTGTCGTCGGAGATTCCGCGCGCGTAAATGCGCCCCTCGCGAATGTTCGGTTCAAACGGCGCGCTCACCCATCGTTCCAGCGGGTCCGGAGGCTGCACGTCGTAGTGGCCGTACACCAGGATCGTGGGCGCGCCCGGGGCACCTAGCCACTCGGCATAAACGATGGGGTGGCGCGGGGTGGGAATCACCTGCACGACGAAGGGGCCGGCTTTGCGGACGGCGTCGGCGACCCATTCGGCAGCGCGGCGCACGTCGGGCGCGCTCGCCGGGTCCGTGCTGACGCTCGGGATTCGGGCGAACTCCATGACCTCGTCCAGGATGCGGTTCGCATTCGCCTCTAGGTAGTCTTGGGGATTCATAGCGATTCCTCCGATGAACTATTGCAAAACGTGCAGACAACAATAGCGCCAGCACCCAGGGGCACAGGCCGATTGGGGCGTGCCGCGCGGTCTTGAGGGAATCCTGCTCCGCAAGACTGGCACGATCTGGCTCCGCGGTTCGCCGGACAAGTGCCATACAATCGGCGGCTCGGCTCTAGGCCTCGTTGATGAGCCTGGAATCGCGGAGGCACAACGGCCCTGGTGTCATCGCCCAGGGGGCCAGCCAACCGAGAGCGTGCGCGCACGGACATTATTATACGACGGGGTATGCGATCTGTCCAGTTGCTTCGCGGTTGCACGGCTGCTCGCGCAGCAGCACCAGCACGATGGTGAAGTACTACTACCATGGAGGCCGCCGCGTCGCCATGCGCGTGGGGACGAGCACGTGGTACTTCCTGCTCACCGACCACCTGACCAGCACGGCCACCAGCGCCGGATCCAAGTCGGCGGAGTTGCGTTACAAAGCATGGGGGAGACGCGCTACATGCCCAGCCCGCCCATGATGATCATCGCGATTTTCGTTTCAGCCGACTGTATCAGCCGCTCCAGAAACTTGGCGTCCACGTCCGCCGTGCCTAAGCAAAGGAATGTTTTCGCCCCGCACCGAATACGAGGGCGTCGTAGGCCCTTCGGGTCTTGGCGTAGTTCCCGTCGCGGTCCAGCGCAATGCCTCTGCCCACGCCGGTAACGATGCGGCCCACGCCGATTTCCCGCACCTGGCTTTCCAGTTTCTCCAGGAGGGCGGGCGCACTGCCGGGCTCGGTGCTCCGCCCGTCAAAAATAATGTGCAGATAGACCCTGTCCAGGCCGGCAGCCTTGGCCATGCGCAGGAGCGCCAGGGGGTAGTCAATGGAGCCGTGGGAACTCTTCTCCGTCAGCAGGCCCAGCAGGTGTAGGCTCGCGCCGCGGTCTCGCGTCTGGCGGATCACCCTGCACAGGGTCTCATTCGTGTAGAACGAGCCATCCTTCATCGCCATGTCCAACCGCACGTCGTCCTGGAGAATGACCCGCCCCGCGCCGATGTTCATGTGCCCCGCCTCAGAGTTACCGGGCTTGCCCGACTTCAGCCCCACCGCGTCGCCTGCCGCCTGCAACGCCGAATGCGGACGCTGGGAGAGCAGGCGGTCCCACACGAGCGTGTGCGCCAGGAAGATCGGGTTGGTCTCATCCTGCTTGCCCAGGCCCCAACCGTCCAGTATCAGCAGCAGAACGCGGCGCCGTCCACCCCAGGGCCAATTCGGAGCAAGCCCATCGCCCCGCATCGCGTCGGGCTGCGCAAGCCCTAGGGCGCGCAACACCGTGGGCGCGACATCCGATAGCCTGCCATCCCGCACCGCCGCATCCGAAGGCCCACGCGGGTCTATCAGGACGAAGGGAACCGGATTGGCGGTGTGCGCCACATGGGGCGTGCCGTCGGCGTTCGTCATCTCCTCCAGGTTGCCGTGGTCCGCCGTAACGAACGTAACGTAGTCGGCGGCGAGGGCCGCTTCCAACACATCTCCGAGTGCGCGGTCCACGGCCTCGGCGCAAGCGATCTTGGCCTGGCGGCTCTGCGTGTGCCCGATGACATCGCCGTTGGCGAAGTTAGCCACGATCAGGTCGTATCCGCGCCCGATGCCCTGCACAACCTGCGCCGCCACTTGCGGCAGGCTGAGTTCAGGCACCTGGTCAAAGGGGATGCCCTTCGGGGAAGGGATGCGCACATCTTCCTCACCCGCGAAGGGCTGACCGTTGCCCCCGTTGAAGAAGAAGGTTACATGGGCGAACTTCTCGGACTCGGCCACGCGCAACTGGCGCATCCCGGCGCGACTAACGACTTCGCCCAGCGTATCCGCGACCTGGGTGGGCGCGAAGGCCACCGGCAAGTCCTTGAACTTCTCGTGGTATAGGGTGAGGATAACAAACGTCAGGTTTTGGAATTCGCGCCGCGGGAAATGCGTCAGCGCCGGATCCGCGAAGGCTTCGGTCAGTTGAATCTCGCGCTCGCCACGGCGACAGCAGAACACCACGGCATCGCCGTCCCGGACGCGGCCGATGGCCTCGCCGTGCTCATCGGTCAGCACGATGGGGTCCAGCGAATAATCCGTTTGCCTCTCGCGATAGAGTTCCCTGACCGCTTCGGCCAGCGCCTTGCCTCCACGCCCTGCATGCTCTGCCGCCATGCACTCCTCCCTGCGTTTCCCGCCGCATCACGGGTTAGGCTGGGCTGTCTGGCGTGGCGGGAAGATGTCCAGCAGATCGCTCAACCGACGGATGACGTAGTCGGGCTTGTTTTCGTCGCCGATAGGCTCGTCGGCCTCTGCCGGATCCAACAGCAGAATGACCATGCCGAAGCCGGCCTCGCGCGCCCCCTGGACATCGCGGGCAGGGTTGTCGCCGACGTAGGCCGCCTTCTCCGGCGCAACTCCGGCCTGGCGGGCGCCTTCCAGGTAGATCTCCGGGCCCGGTTTCCGCCTCCCGAAGATGGACGAGAGCACCACGGTGGGGAAGTACGGCTTCAGGCCATCTTCCTCCAGCCACTGGGGGATTTCGCGCTCGGTGATGGTGTTGCTGATGATGCCGAGTCGGTAGCCCCTGCGTGTCAGTTCCAGCACCACGTCTTTGGCATCGGGCTGCGCAAAGCGGCGGCCCATCGTTTGGCGGTACAGGAACGTGAGTTCGCCGGCAAGCGGGGCGATCTTCTCGGCCGGGTAATCAGGCAGGAGCCAGCGCGTCCACAACTCGCGCTCCGAAGCCTCGTTGAGAGTCTCAAAGGCCCACTTGCGGTACACCTTGTACCGCCTGTCCAGTTCGGCGCAGAAGGACTCCGGCGACTCCTGCGTGCCGACCAGGGCCGCGATCTGTCGCCTGGCCTCGGCCTGATAGGCTTCGTCCTCCACCAGCACGCGCAGAGTGGCCCCCACGTCAATGAAGATGACTTCTATGTCGCGTACCATGCTCGCCTCCCGACTGTAAATGGCGTCCTTGAAGAGTGGTAGATTCAACATGTCAAGAAGGGTGGGCGCATAGTGGTCGGCTGCGGCGCCCGGGTCAGGATTTACGGCGACGGTCATCATGCCGATCTTACGCGCGCCCTCCAGTTCGTCCGCTGCATGTCCTACGAAAACCGATTCCTCGGGCGACAGATGCGCCATTTGCAGCGCGCTCGCGTAAATGGCCGGGTCGGGCTTGTACGTCCCGACTGCGGTGGAACAGATCAGGACATCCACGAACTCGGAAATCCCGAGCATGTCCAGCCATCGGCGCTTCCGCTCTATAGGATGGATGGAGTCGGTGATGATGCCCAGGGTGAACCCCCGCTGCTTGAGGACGGCCAGGGCTTCTCGCGCCCCGGGCATCGCCGCCACGCTGTCCGAATGGGCGTCAATCTCGGCCGCGAGTGCTCTGCGGACGGACGGATCGCCGACGCCATAGGCGATCAGAACGGCATCCCAGTATTCAT
>JACIWU010000048.1 GCA_014360805.1 Chloroflexota bacterium | reverse complement strand
CTCCGTGAATCATTATAGCATAGGATGCGTGCCTGTCTAGGGGTTTGGGCGCTTGCTTCTGCGAAGTCGTCGGGGGAAAGCCGCAGGCCGAAGGCGATGAGGCGCAGCGGCCCCCCCACGTAGCGTTTCCAGGCGTGGGTTGTCGCCTCCGCGATCACGGTGAACCCGAACGCGCGGTACAGGTGTACAGCCGCCTCGTTTCTCTCGGTGGTTACGGCATGCACCCCGGGCACGCCGTCGGAGGCGAGTTTGCCCAGGTAGGCGCGCAGCAACGCCGCGCCAAGCCCGTGGCCACGGTAGGCCGGCAGCAGGTTGATGTGCAGGTTTGCGGGATAGGAGTTGGAGCGAATCTCCAGCAGTTCTCCGCCAAGCGCGGCGAGCGCCTGGTCGCGGAGATAGGCCAGGGTTTTGCGGCCCACGCGATACCGGCCCGCCGCGAGTCGGGCAAGGATGTGGGGGAGGCGCGCCAGGTTGTGGCGGCGCATCTGCCCGTCGCCCAGGGGGCACCCCACGATGTACCCCACGATGCGGCCCTCGCTCTCGGCGGCCCAGGCGTATTCGGGATAGTGGTCCAGGTACGTGTCTATGCCGAGGTCTGCAAAGAGGTTGCGATCGTCAAAGTAGGTCTCCACCGGCCCGCCGAAGAAGGCCGTTTCGGCGTAGATGCGGCGGATCGCGTCGCGGTAGTCCGGCGTGTAGGGGACCACGTGGGCGGGTGAGGCGTCCTCGTCAGTCCAGGTTGACAACGACCCAACCGATGCGGTCAATGGTTTTCCCTCCTGGGTAGTTGACCGAGAAACTCACCACCACCGAGTGCGGATAGCCGAGTTCGGCCAGGTTGAACCGCACAAGGACGTAGGGGCCCATGGCCTCGGTCCTGGGGCGAGCGCCCAGTTTGGGGGGATACAGCACCCGCGACCGGGCGACCTCGGCTCCGTTCGCCGCGCGCACCAGGCATGTGTAGGAAAGCAGCGGATTGGAGGTTCCGCGCAGTTGCGCCGCTATCCACAGTTCCGTGTCTGTTTGGGCGGCGTACAGTGCGACGAAGTCGGCGCCTGCCCCCAGTTCTTGCGACGTGCTATCGCGCACCGAGTCCTCTGCAACCGGCAGGATAGGGCTTCCGTCGGCGGTCTGCCAGTCCCTGGGATCTGGCGTCAGGGCCTGTTCTGGGGCGAGTCGGGGCGCAACCTGGGTCAGCGGTTCGCAGAAGAGTTCGTTGTGTCGGACGAACGAGCGGAGGAATTGGCCCAGGAGCGGCATCTGGCTTCGGTAGAGGTTCAGGGCCTGGTGCTTCTGCTCCGCCACGTCGTCGGGGAGGGTTACCTTGCCCCAGATGCTCGTGTCGGTTACCAGCCGCGCGGGCGGTAGGAGTGGCGCAAAGGGAAGGAGTCCGCGGGGCACGGGATAGTCCGCCCGATGGACGAGATACAGCAGGAGCCTTGGACTGGGTGTACGGTGCTGCATTGCTATGGCCAGGGCGGTAAAGGCGCCGGAGGCCCAATGGTCTGGATGAACGTCGGCCGGGTGCGGCGCCACGACGGTGTCGGGGTCAAACGACTGCAAGATGGCTTGCAAATCCGAGAGCAGGGAGTGGCCGGAGTACACGGCGCCCGGGTTGTAGGTGCGTTCGTAAGGGCTGCGGATGGCCTTTGTGTACGGCGACCGATAGGGCCGACCATCATCCCAGTACTGCTCCCAAAGGCGCATGGTGCCGCGGTCCGGGTAACTGAGAAAGAGGACGTCGTCTTTCGGCACTCCCAGAGCGGCGAGGGCGTTGAGCGACTCTTGCTGCCGGGCCGAGCCGGCGCGGATGTAGTCGGCGGCGCCGACATACAGTTTCCGGTATTCCACGATGGTGCCCGAGAAGGAGCCATCCCCGTTGGTAACGAGCACGACTCGCACTTGCCCGCCCCGCCCGATCACCTCCCGAATCAGGCCGCCGGCGGCGAGTACCTCGTCGTCGCAGTGGGGTGCGACAACCAGGAGCCGCTGGATGGAGTCCGTGTCGGCCAACTCCTGGACGAAGGGGGTTGGGATGGACGAGAGCCTGCCTAGATAGGCGTTGGCGCCAACCCAGAGGGATAGCGCCAGCACAGGGATGAGCATGGCGCATCGTCGCCAAGTGAGCCGCCGTGGTAGCAAGGAGTGTCGTTCTCGTCTCATGGGATTTGCTCACGACCGACCCCGCTGCGGGCTACGGGCCACCGACACGTGTCCCGAATAAGCCAACGCCCTTCTGGGCTTGCCGCGCACGCTCGCAGAAGGGCTTGCACCGTGTGTTCAGGCGCGCCCGGCGGGACTTGAACCCACAGCCTGCTGATTCGAAGTCAGACGCTCTGTCCTATTGAGCTACGGGCGCACAGTAAATAAATTGTACCCTGCTTGCGCGGGGTTGTCAAACCGTGTCGCGGGCGGCGCGAAGCCGTACTCGCGCCTGCGAAGAGGCGAGGGGCAGGTATGGAAACCTGCCCTACGCTCGCAGTGGGTTGGTGGCGCAATGGGAAAGCGCGTAGGGCGGCTTTCCATAGCCGCCGCAGGCGAGGGGCAGGTATGGAAACCAGCCCTACGCTCGCTTCCCGTTCCACTGTCAGTCGCCGCAAAAGGAAAGGCGCGAGCAGGGTTGTCCCGCGCCGCGCCTTGTGTCAAGCGAGGTGTTCTTCGGGCAAACTCGCCGCTACGCCGCCGGAAACTTCTTCCCCGGGTTCAGCAGCCCTTTGGGGTCAAACACCTTCTTGATTCCCTGCTGGATCGCGATGGCCGTCTTGCCCAGCGCCATCTCCAGATAAGGCTGTTTGAGGACGCCCACGCCGTGTTCGCCCGTCAGCGTGCCGCCCAGTTCCACCGCCATGCCGAAGATTTCGCCGGAGATCTGCTCCACGCGGTGCCACTCGTCGGGGTCGCGCTTGTCAAACAGGATGTTCGGATGCAGGTTGCCGTCGCCCGCATGGCCGAAGACCACGATGGGCAGGTTGTACTTCGCAGAGATGGCCTTGATGCGGCGGATGGCTTCGGGGATGGCCGAGCGGGGCACGGAGATGTCCTCGCCCAGTTTGTTTGGCCGGCGGCGGGCCAGCGACGGCGACACCGAGCGGCGGCCGCGCCACAGTTCGTTGCGTTCGGCATCGCTCTGGGCGACCTTGACATCCGTTGCGCCGCACTCGCGGGCCACGCGCGCCACCGTCTCCATCTCGCGCAACACCGTCTGCTCGTCGCTCCCATCGGTCTCAATGATGAGGATGGCCGCCGCGTCGGTGGGCAGCCCCAGGTGGAGGTACTCCTCAATCGTGTTGATGGTGGTGTCGTCCATGAGTTCAATGGTGGCCGGCACCACGCCTTCCAGCAGGATGGCGTTGACGGTGCGCGCGGCGTCGTCCAGTTGCATGTAGGTAACCATGGCCGTGCGGGTGTATTTCGGCTTGGGCATCAGGCGCAGCAGGGCTTCGGTGATGACCGCCAGCGTTCCCTCGGAGCCGAGCAGCAACTGGGTCAGGTTCAGGCCGGTTACGTTCTTGATGGCCTTGCCGCCGGTCTTGAGAATCTCGCCGCTGGGGAGCACGGCCGTCAGGCCCAGGACGTAGTCCGACGTAACGCCGTATTTCAGGCAGCGCGGCCCGCCGGCGTTGCACGCGATATTCCCGCCGATGGTGGAGTGCTTGATGGATGACGGGTCCGGTGGATAGAACAGCCCCATTTCCTCCACCGTGGCTTGGAAGTCGGCGGTAACCACCCCCGCCTCCACGGCCGCGATCATGTTCTCCTGGTCAATCTCCAGGATGCGATTGAGGCGCGTGAGGTTCAGCACCATGCCGCCGGAGTAGGGGATGGACGCCGCGGCAAGCCCGCTGCCCATCCCTCGCGGAACCACGGGGATGTTCTCGCGGTAGGCGATTCGCATGACCTGCGACACCTCTTCGGTGTTGGCGGGGCTCACGACGATGTCGGGCTTGTGCTCCTCAAACGTGCTGTCGTAGGAATAGGCGATGAGATCTTCGGGCGACGACAGCACGTGCTCTTTCCCGACGACCGCTTCCAATTCTTTGACCACACGAGGCTCTATCATCTCGTCATTCTCCTGTTGACGTTTCGTCTGCGATCTGGGCTTCTTCGCGCCGATAGGCTTCCTCCAGCAACTGGATGGGGTGCACGACGCGCACGTTGACGTTGTAGTGGTTGGAGCCCATGGTCAGTTGCATCTGGCAGCCGGGGCATCCGGTGGCGACGATGTCGGCGCCCGTGGCGCGGACGTTCTCCATCTTGCGCCTGTTGACCGCGAGGGAGTTGTGATAGTGCGTGAGAATCTGCGTGCCCGCGGAGCCGCAACACCAGTCGGATTCCTTCATCTCTACGAATTCCACGCCGGGGATCAGTTTCAGCAGGTCTCTCGGCTGCTTGCGCACCTTCTGGGCGCGGACCAGGTGGCAGGGGTCGTGGTAGGTAACCCGCGCACGGATTTCTCCCCGCGGCGCGCGGATGTCAATGGACATGAGAAACTCGGAGATGTCGCGCACCTTGGCGGAAAACGCCTCGGCTTTCTGGGCGTATTCGGGGTCGTCCTTCAGAATCTCGCCGTAGTGCTTCAGCGTGGAGCCGCAGGTGGCGCAGTCGGTAACGATGACATCGGGGTTGAGCGGCAGGAAGAGGTCAATGTTGAACCGCGCCAGGCTTTTCACCAAGTCAATGTCGCCGTAGCCGGCGGCGGGCATGCCGCAGCATTTGACCTGCTTGGGCGTGAACACGCGGCAGCCGTTGCGGGCCATGACGCGCACGGTGGCCTCGCTCTCCTGGGCAAAGATGGTGCTCTGGAAACAGCCCAGGAAGAACGCGACGCGGTGCTTCTCCTCGCCCATCGGGGGGATTTCCTCGGGCAGCACCTGGCGCAAGGAGCGCGCGGGCAGTTCGGGCACCATGTGCTCCATATCCTGCAACTGCCGCGGCAGGAGTTTCAGGATGCCCAACTTGCGCGCCAGCGTCTGCAGACCCAGCCGCTGATACAGCAGCAGCGGCAGCACCGACAGTTCCTGGATCAGTGGGTGCGGGAAGTAGCCGTGGAAGATGGGCTTCTTGAGCCACGGTTGCGGCGTGGTCTTGTGGATGACCTGCCGCATCTCCATCGCCAAATCCGCCGGACGTATCCCCACGGGGCAGATGGCGTTGCAGGCCTCGCAGTCCAGGCACTTGTACATGAGGTCCACGAATTCGGGGCTGATGTCCAGTTCGCCCTCCGCGTACTTGCGGACGAGGACCACGTGGGCGCGCGGGCCGTCGGTCTCGCGGAGCGTCTCGCGGTAGATGGGGCAGGCCGAAAGGCACAGGCCGCAGCGGATGCAGTTCAGGTACTGCTCTTCGGTGGGCAGGTGTGGGATGTTCTCGCGTCGTCGTTGAGCCATGATGTCTTCCTTTGCGATCACGATTGCACGATGGGCAGGGTCAGGAGCGCGTGGGGGACCACCAGCACGTCGCATTCCGGCCCAAGGTCGGCCCGGATAATGGCGAATGCCTCGTCCATGGTTGCCGCCGGAATCATCTTCGCCTGGCGGATCATGTCGGGGTCCTTGCTGCCGACCACGATGACCTTGTTCTTCTCCAGCACCTTGGCCATGACGAAGGCGCGCTGTTCGCCGGGCTTGTACCCGTACTTGCGGGCGTCGTCCAGAATCTGCTGGGGCGAAGCGGCGTTGCGCATGGTTTCAAAGAAGCGCTGCTCGCCGACGCCCTCGCCGGGGCCTTCCTCGCATCCCGCCGGCAGGATGATGTAGCCGCCGTCGCGGACAACCTGGGTCGGCGCGAAGAAGAGGTAACTGGCGGCCCGCGACGCCTGGTACAGGTTGGCGTCCTTGGGGAAGCCGATGCCAGCCACGGCCACGTCGTACTGCTGGGGGATGGGCACTTCAAATATGGAGCGGGCGATGGCCACGAGTTCCATGAAGGCCTCTTCGGGGGCACCCGCCCGCACGGCGACAACCTGCTTGTTGTCGTCAATCACCACGTTGACGATGAACCGCAAGCCGGCGCGACGGGCCGCTTCCGTAACCGCCTCGTGGAACGGGTTGCCCTCAATCTTGCCCAGGCGCGTGCCCGGGTGGTCCACGATGTGCGGCCCGTGGCTGTAGGCGATCATCTCCTCGCCTGCCGCGCCCACGGCCAACGTCTTGCGCCCGCCGCTGTAGCCCGCGTACTGGTGAGGCTCCACGATGCCCGTCGCGATGAGCAAGTCCGCCTCGTAGGCGATCTTGTTGACCGTCAGCGGAATGCCCGAAGGCGTCTTGCCCAGGTCCACCAGGGCGTCGGGGTTCTGTGGCTCGTGATCAATCACGCGATAGTTGCGGACGACATCGGCACCGAGCTTGGCGACCTTCTCTTCGGGGGTGCTGGGCCGGTGCATGCCGACGCCGCACAGGAGCGTGATGTCGTCGCGGCGGACGCCGGCTGCCTCCAGTTCTTCCAGGACGGGGGGCACGAGGAGATAGTCGGGGCTGGCGCGCGTGATGTCGGTGAACACAATGCAGACCTTGTCGCCAGGGCCGGCCAGTTGGCGCAGGGGCGGCGACGCGACCGGGTGCTGCAGGTAGTTGCGCACCTCGGCCGGGACGTCGGCGATGGGGGGCAGGGTCTTGGATTCCACGACATGCCCGCGGAAGCCGCGAGGTAGGTCAAATTCAAGTCGGCCTTTGCCGAACGGGACGCTGAACATGGCGATCTCCTCCGATGCTATCCTGGGAACGGGACCTGGAGTTCGGCGCCGATTTCGCGCAGCGTGGCTACTACTTTGGCATGCAACGGGATGCCGCGGGCTTCGCGCTCGGCTTGCTTCTCAAACTCCTTCTCACCGTGGATGTAGATGCGCTCGGCGCCCTGGGCTTTGGGCGAATTCTTGATGCGCGTGATGAGTTCGTCCATGTCGGCCTTGAACTCGGCGACGGGGCGGAATCCGTCAATGCGGAGCGCGCCGAAGAAGTGGCCGATGTTCGCAGGGAGCGGCTTGCCGTCCGGCGTCTTCGGGTACACCAAGTCCGCGTAGGCCGCGCCAGGCAGGACGGCGGACAGGATGTCCACGAGGAGCGCCAGGCCGTAGCCCTTGTGGCCGCTGTGCAGTTCGCCCTCGCCGCCCAGGGGGAGCAGGCCGCCGCCGGCGCGGGTCGCGAAGTTGCGCAGCACCCGCGTGGCGTCATTCGTGCCGACGCCGGTCTCGTCGGTGGCCCAGCCGTCGGGCATGGGTTTGCCCAGACGGTCGTAGACCTCCAGTTTGCCGCGCGGCACGACGGAGGTGGCCATGTCCAGCACGAAGGGGCGTTCCTTTCCGGCGGGGGCCGCCACGGCGATAGGGTTGGTGCCGAACATGGCGTTGCGCCCGAAGGTGGGGACTACCAGCACGTCGGCGTTGGTGGTGGAGATGCCGATCATGTCCTTCTCCAGTGCCATCATGGCGTAGTAGCCGGCGATGCCGTAGTGGTTGGAGTTGCGCACGGCGACGAACCCCGCGCCGAGTTTTTCGGCCTTCGCGATGGCCATCTGCATGGCGCGGTACGACGGGGGCTGGCCGAGGCCGCCATCGGCGTCCATCGTGGCGGTGGTGGGCGTCTCGTGGACCACGCGCGGCTTGGCGTCCAGCCGCATCATCCCCGTGCGTATGCCGTCCACGTACCGCTTGAGGCGGGCAACGCCATGCGAGTCCACGCCGCGCAGGTCGGCGGCCACCAGCACGTCGGCGGTGATTTCGGCATCTCCCTGCGGGACGCCGAGGGCCACGAACACGCGCGTGCAGAACTCCTTGAGTGCGTCGGGTCGGATTCGGAATTCGGTTTCTTGAGCCATTGCTGTTCTCCTTTCTGTGTGCGCGATGCGAGTGCGACGGTATTCAAAAAACGCGGAACAGGAGACGCGCCTGTCGGTCGGCCTGTTCCGGTGGATGTGCCTTGTCCTGTTCGCTGCGCTCCTTTGCGCGGCCAGAGACCTCACGGGGAGCCGATTCTACCCTTGGCTGAATCGGCGCTCCAGTTCCTCCAGCAACGTCGCGGCTTCAATGAGTTTGTCCAACGGGTTCTGTTTGCCTGTGAAATATCGGTAGTCGCAGGGCATGATGTCCAGCGTTTCCATCAGTTGTTTGTGGCGCGCTCGGACGCGCGCGGCGCTGGTGTTGTAGAACCGCGCGACGGCCTGGACGGTGGCGTCTCGGAAGTTGACCTTCTGGACGGTGTAGTCCAGCGCCGCGGCCCAGGCCTCGGGGGTGGTGCGGGTGATGCTCTCGCGTCCCCGCGCGATTCGGAACTCCAGCCACATCTGGAGCGCGGCGCCCGTGTCTTCCAGCGACATCCCCCTGGCTTTCATCTTGTCAGTGAGCACGGCCTCAACAGGGTCAAACGAATTGGCGAAGAACTGCTGGAAGCGCGCAGCCAGAGCGCCCGTGGGTTCGCAGCGCAGGAATTCGGCAACGGATTTCAGGGCGAGGTCATAGTCGCCTGCTCGCGCAAGGGCGCGCGCCAGGTTCAGGTGGTAGTCGGCGGTATCGGGCGCCAGGCGGATGCTCTTGCGGAAGCAGTCAATGGCCTCGTCCAGTTCCCAATTGGCGTAATGAGCCAGGCCCTGCTCGTTCAGCGACTGCGCTCTCTGTTGCTGTCTGTTCTGGGGGCTTCTGGCCACCCGCGACCTCCATATTCGTTGTGAAGATTATAACACGGGCCGCCGATTCCCGCAAGACTTCAGTGCAAATCGGGGCGCGGCTCTTCAGACTTTGCGTCCTCCTCCACGACGCGGGTCAGGGCGGTGATGGCGACTTCCACCATGGCCGAGTCGGGCTCGCGAGTGGTGAGGCGCTGCAGGGCCAGGCCAGGCGCGGAAATCCAACTGACCCAGCGCCGCGCCTGATGGTTCGCCGAGAACCGCAGCCACTCGTAGGACAGGCCCGCGATGATGGGAATGAGCAGGATGCGCGACGCGTAGCGCACGGGCCACGACGGGCGGCCCAGAAAGGCGAAGACGAAGATGGACACCACCGCCACTACGAGCAGAAACGCCGTGCCGCACCGCGTGTGTGCGGTGGTATGCGCCTGCACCGCGTCGGGCGTGAGCGGCGTCCCGTTCTCGTAGGCGTTGACGGTCTTGTGCTCCGCGCCGTGGTAGGCGAACACGCGCTGGATGTCGGGGATGAACCCGATGGCCCACACATAGGCCAGGAAGATGCCCAATCGGATGATGCCCTCAAGGATGTTGCTGACCAGCGCCGAGGCGATGTACCGATCCACGAGGTTGACGATGACCAGCGGCAAGACGAAGAACAGGCCGATGGCCAGGGCGAACGATACGGCTATCGTGCCCCAGGCGATAGGCCCCGAGAACTGCACGTCTTCCTCGCCCAGGGCCACGTCGGCGGAGTACATCAGGCTTCGGATGCCCAGGACCAGGGTGTCCACGAGCGTGGCCACTCCGCGCAGCAGGGGGAGTTGGAGGGCGCGGCTCTTGTGGAACTTGCTGGTGAGGGGTTCCGAGTGGACGATGATTTCGCCATCGGGCTTGCGCACGGCGACGGCCATGTGCCGCCGTCCTCGCATCATGACGCCTTCAATGACCGCCTGGCCGCCGTAGTGATACTGTGACATTCGCCGCGATTCTCCTTTGAGAGTAGACCTGGGCGGATTGTACATGCAGCGACGGGGGGATGTCAATTTTGCCGCGACGGTGGGGGGATGGCGCGGGCACGCCGTGTTCGCAGTTGCGCGGCAATGGGATGTGGGGCTATACTGCAATCGGCGCTCTGGGTTCTTGCCGCGGCTGGCCCGCGCAGGCCGAAAGCGGGCGGCCCGTCGGAGGTCGGCATGAGAGTTCGCGTGCTGCCGTTGATCTTGCTGTTGGCCACACTCCTCATCGCGGGGGCGCAGGGGGGATCGGCAAATCCCCGCCCTGTGCTTTCGGCTGCGTTGCATTTTCCCGCGGGGCGCGCTCCCGTGGCGGTCCTGAACGTGGATGCGGACGGGGATGGCCTGGCCGATGTTGTGGCGGCGGCCAGGGACGACGATAGCATTGCGTTTCTGGAGGGCGCGGGTAACGGCACGTTTCGCGCGCCGGTGCTTTCTGCGGCGTGCCCTGGGCTGGCGGCGCTTGCGGCAGGGGATTTCGACCGCGATGGCCGGCCGGACATGGCGTGCATCGGGCAGTCCGAGGAAGCAGTGCGGGTGCTCGCGGGAAGTGGCGCCGGCGTTTTTGCGCCGCGCACGACTCTACCGCTGGAGGGTTTGCCGGGGGGCGTTGCCGTGTCCGACTGGACCGGCGACGGACGCCTGGATGTGGCCGCTTCGGTGCCCGGACAGGGCACGGTGGTGATCTTCCCCGGACGGGGCGACGGCACGTTCGCGACCGGCCTGGGAACGGCCATCGCAGCGGGTGTAACGGAGATCGCCGCCGCGGATTTTGACGGCGACACCTTGTGGGACATGGCCGTCGCCAATCCGGGGGCCGGCGGCATATCGCTTCTGCTCGGCACGGGGGCGGGGGCGTTTCGCATCGCGGATAGCGTGCCCGCATCCCCTGGCCTGCGCGGTCTGGCGGCCGCAGATCTGAACGCGGACGGACATGCGGACCTGGTCGCGGCGGACTCGCTGACGGATCGGGTCTTCTGGTGGCGCGGTCTTGGCGATGGCACGTTCGCCGAGCCGCTGTATGCGCTGACGGACCGGGGGCCGGTGGGCCTGGCCGTGGGCGACGTGAACCGAGACGGCTGGGCCGACATCGTAACCGCGAACGCCGCCGGGCAGACCCTGTCGGTTGTGCCGGCTTCGGCTGGGGGGCTTGGGCCAGCCTATTCCCTGCCCGCGGGCGAAAGCCCCTCGACTGTGGCGGTGGGGGATTGGAGTGCCGACGGGTGGCCGGATGTGGCCATCGGCGACGTTTTGCGCGACAGGATCGCGCTGTTCCTCGGCGATGGCGGGGGCGGGCTGGTGTCGGCGCGCGCCTATCCCGTGGGCGATGGGCCGGTGGCCGTGAAAATCGCGGACGTGGACGGGGACACCTGGGCCGACGCGCTGGTCATCAGCAGCCAGAGCCGTACGCTGTCGCTGTTTCGGGGCAGAGGCGCGGGAGGGCTTGAGCCGTGGGCGACCCTGGCCACGGGGAGTTACCCGTCGGCCGTGGAGACAGGCGATTTTAGCCGCGACGGGCGCACCGACATCGCGCTGGCGAACATGGGCAGCGGCGAACTGTGGGTCTTCTTCGCCACGGCCGAGGGCGCGTGGGACGGGCCTCATGTGCATTTCCTGGGCGGCTGGCCCGAGGGCCTCGCGGCCGGGGACTTCAACGGCGACGGCAACCCGGATATGCTGGTTGGCGACACGCGCGCCGATCGCGTGCGGGTGCTCTACGGCACGAGCAGCGGCGACTTTCACGAAGATGCGCTCCCATACCAGGCGGGACCTGACCCCCGCCATCTTGCCGTGGCCGACCTGAACCGCGACGGCGTCCTGGACGGCGTGGCAGGGTGCGAATCGGGCCAGCAAGTGTGCAGGCTGCTGGGCACGTCGGCGGGGACGTTTGTGGTCTCCTGCTTTGCCGCCGGCGGGCGGGTCGGTGCGCTGGATGTCGGCGATGTGAACGGGGATGACGTCCCCGATGCTGTGGTTGCGCTGCGCGACGCGGGGCAGGTGGGGGTCCTGCTGGGCAGCGGCGACGGCTCGTTCGGCGCGGTGCGCAAGTGGGATGTGGGCGCTGACCCCACGGGGGTGGCCCTGGCGGACATAGACGGGGACGGGCTGGCGGACGTGGCGACGGCAAACCGAGGTTCGGGCGATGTCAGCGTGCTGCTGGGAGATGGCAGCGGGGGCTTCGGCGGACGGCTGGACTACGAAGCCGGTCTTTGGCCCATGGACGTGGACGCGGCGGATGTGGATCACGATGGGGATGCCGACGCCTTCGCCGTGGATGCCCGCGGCGATGCGCTGAGGGTGCTCGGCGGGACGGCCGCCCCGCACCCGCGCCTGTTCAAGGGCGACCTGTATGATCCCATCCGCGCGGGCGACAATCAGCGCTATTTCATCACCGTAACCAACTTGCGCCGCGTGCCCATCACGCAGGTGGTGCTCACGGATACGCTGCCTGCGGGCCTGGATTTCGTGAGCGCGGACTCCGGGGGCGTGGGCCAGTGGGGGAATCCCATCGTTACGTGGAATCTGGGCACGTTCGCGCCCGGCGAGGAGCGGACGATTCGCCTCGTCGCGCATACCCGCTCGTCTCTGGCCGGCGGGTCGGTGTTCACGAACACGGTCGTGTTGGGCTGCGCCGAATGCGCCGGGGCCAGCGCATCGGCCGACACCAGAGTGCTGGCCCCGACGCCGACACCCAGCCCGACGCCGACGCGCGTGCCCGCGTCGCCCAGGCTTCGGCTGCCTGTCCTGTGGGTGGGGAAGTGAGGCGCTGCCTGCCCGCGGAGTTGTAACCGCGAATAACACGAATCTGCGCGAATGGGGAGTTCTCGGAAGGGATTGCTTCAGCCCTTCGCCCGTTGCGGTGGCGGCGGCAACCCACCGAAGCGCTCTTCTTGGGCGGGCCGTTTTTGCATTGGCGGACGTTTTGTGCTATTATAAGCGCGGTCCTGGGGGATCGTCTAGTGGTAAGACAACTGACTCTGGATCAGTCGACCGAGGTTCGAATCCTCGTCCCCCAGCCTGATTCGGTGTCCGGCTGGCAGAAGGTGCTTCTGCGAGTCGGATTTTTGTTAGGACCGCGGTTCTGCAACGAGGCAGTCCCCCGCGAGGT
Organism: Chloroflexota bacterium; assembly: GCA_014360805.1. Classification (NCBI taxonomy): domain Bacteria; kingdom Bacillati; phylum Chloroflexota; species Chloroflexota bacterium. Next base: position 10,642 of record JACIWU010000048.1, on the reverse strand, counting down.
TCTCTTCCGCAGTGGATGCGTTCTTCGGCGATGGCGCTTGATTCCAGAGCGACTCCGTGATATAGTATGCGCAGACGGTTGACACCGGCGCAACCCGATGCGCGAGATGAGGGAGCAAATCCATGGCGACAAACGAATCTCCTGCCCCATCCAATTTCATCCGAGATGCAATTGAGGAGGACCTGCGCACTGGCAAGTTCACCTACGTGCGCACGCGGTTCCCTCCCGAGCCGAATGGATACCTACACATCGGCCACGCCAAGGCCATCTGCATTGATTTCGGCATGGCCGAGGAGTTCGGCGGCCTTTGCAACCTGCGGTTTGACGACACGAACCCCGTCAAAGAAGAAGCCGAGTACGTGGAGGCCATCAAGCGCGACATCCGCTGGCTGGGGTTTGATTGGGGGGACCGCGAATACTACGCCTCGCAGTATTTTGAGCAGTTGTACGAGTGGGCCGAGCAACTGATCAAAGACGGCAAAGCCTACGTGGATAGCCTGAGCGAGGAGGAGATCAAGGAGTATCGCGGCGCGTTTGGCATCCCGGGCAAGGAAAGCCCCTATCGGAACCGTTCCGTGGAGGAGAACCTGGACCTGTTCCGGCGGATGCGCGCGGGCGAGTTCCCCGATGGCGCCCACGTCCTGCGCGCGAAGATTGACATGGCGTCGGGCAACATGAACCTGCGCGACCCCATCATGTACCGCATCCGCCACGTGTCGCACCACCGCACCGGCGACAAGTGGTGCATCTACCCGCTGTACGACTGGGCGCACGGGCAGTCCGATTCCATTGAGGGGATCACGCACTCGTTGTGCGACCTGGCCTACGAGGATCATCGCCCGCTGTACGACTGGTTCATTGAGCAACTGGGCATTCACCATCCTCGCCAGATTGAGTTTGCGCGGCTGAACCTGAGTTACACGGTGCTCAGCAAGCGCCTGCTGTTGCAGTTGGTGGAGGGCGGCCACGTGAGCGGCTGGGACGACCCGCGCATGCCCACTCTCGCGGGGATGCGGCGGCGCGGCTACACGCCCGAGGCCATCCGCACCTTCTGCGACCGCATCGGCGTGGCCAAGAATGAGAGCATCGTGGACATCTCGCTGCTGGAGCATTGCGTGCGGGAGGATTTGAACAAGCGGGCGCAGCGGGTGATGGCGGTACTCCGCCCCCTGCGGCTGGTAATCACGAACTACCCCGAGGGCAAGGTGGAGGAAGTGGAGGCGGTCAACAACCCCGAGGATCCGTCCATGGGGACGCGGCTGGTGCCCTTCTCGCGCGTGCTGTATGTGGAACGGGACGATTTCCGCGAGGAACCGCCGAAGGGGTGGTTCCGCTTGTCTCCCGGGCGCGAGGTGCGGCTGCAGCATGCCTACTACGTAACCTGCCAGGAAGTGGTGAAGGACGCCTCGGGCCAGGTGGTGGAACTGCGCTGCACCTACGACCCCGAGACGAGGGGCGGGCGCTCCGCGGATGGTCGCAAGGTCAAGGGCACGCTCCATTGGGTCTCGGCGGCGCACGCCCTGGACGCCGAGGTGCGCCTGTACGACTACCTGTTCACCAAGCGCGACCCCACCGAGGTGGAGGAGGGCAAGGACTTCAAGGATTACCTCAATCCCAACTCGCTGGAGGTGCTGCAGGGGTGCAAGGTGGAGCCGAGCCTGCGAGGGGCCGCGCCCGGAAGCCGCTACCAGTTCCTGCGCGTGGGCTACTTCTGCGTGGATCCGGACTCTACCGATGGGCACCTTGTGTTCAATCGCACTGTGGGCCTGCGCGACACGTGGGCCAAACTGGAGCAGCAGGCATCCGCGAAGGGCGATGAGTGATGTCCCCATCCACGGAGTCTGGCGCGTTGAGTACGGAAGCCCCTGGCCGCACATAGCGGTCGGGGGCTTTTGCGTTGCGCTGGGGCCTGGCCTCGCGTGAAACCGAAGGGGTGGATTCGTGCCGCGAGCGAAGAAGGCGAAGCACACCGGGGTTCTTGTGGGCGTTGTGGGGGGCGCGGCGGCCGTGGCGGCGGGGGTGCAGGTGGCCTTGCCCGCGGCGACCCCGATGGTCGCGGGGATTCGCTTCCTGGCGCTCATGGGTTACCTGTTGATCTTCTGTGCCATCGTTTCGCCTGCCTACATGGTGGAACTGGTGCGGTTCTTCGGCAGGCCGTTTGTCAGGATTCATCACGTCGTGTCCATCACGGGCCTGGCGCTGGTTACCCTGCATCCGATGCTGGTGGCAGTGCAGGGCCAGAGCCTGGGCGTTTTCCTGCCGCGCTTTGACTCGGTGCATGTGTTCCTGCAACTGGGTGGCCGGCCTGCCTGGTATCTCATCGCCGTTGCGGTCGTCGCGGCATTTCTGCGGCAGCGCATCGGCGCGGCCTGGCGCACGGTCCACACGCTGAACTACCTGGCCTTCGCCCTGGCGACGGCGCACGCCAACCTGCTCGGCGGCAACTTCCAGTGGCCACTGCTTCGCTTCGTCTCGTGGGTTCTGCTCGGAGCCGCACTCGGCGTTTGGGTTCAGCGGCGATTGCGGGCGCGCCCCGCCCGTGGCTGAAAATCGTGAGCGTGCAACGCAGGATTGCGCGAAAATTTAAACTTGTCTTTTGCCCGCGGTGGTTGACAGCACCGCCCGCCTACGCTAGAATATAATCGTGAAGCCCAGTGGGCTTGCGGGCAGGTGGTCTATACTCCACGCATGGAAAGCCGCTTTACCCGTCTGAGAGACGAGCCACTGCCGTAGTGGATCGTGATGGTAGCCGGCGATTCCGGCATTGGGTCCTTTCTACGAGCCAGACCTTGGCGCCGCATCGCTCTCGGTCAGGCCAAGCGGCCCAGAAAGGAGGTGATTCTCCAGACCTGTACCGTTGATGGGGCGTCCCTCTGACCGATCTGAGGCTCGCCTCCGAATCGTGTGTATCCCCCATTGAGTTATGAGTGAAAGGCAAGGAGGTTCCGTATGAAAGGCCGACTTTTGGGTTTGCTCGTGATCGTTGCCATGTTGCTGGTGGCGATCCCCTCCACGGCAGCCCCCCCAAGCGCTTCGGGCGGGCCTTCCGCCGCAGCGGTCCCCGATGATCTGGCGCAAGAAGTTACCCTCACGGCTGTGGCAGACACGTGGATCAACGGGTGGCAGCCGGACGCGAATTACGGCGCGCGCAACGAGTTCTACGTGCGCAACGGGAATGTCCACGCGGCGCTCCTCAAGTTTGATCTGTCGGGCATCCCCGCGGGCGCGACGGTGCTGAAGGCGCGGCTCACGCTCTATCCGGTGGACCTAGGGTCGCTGGCCCCTGCGGGTGCTGGCAATCGCCCGATACCCGTCGCCACTAGGCATCCCTTACCCGTCGCCACTATGCATCCCTTCACGCTATCCGCCTACCAGGTCTATCGCGCCTGGGACGAACTCCAGGCGACCTGGCTCAATGCCACCACCGGCGACATGTGGGGCATGCCGGGTGCGAACGATTCGGCGACCGACCGCAGCGCAGCCGCCGCCGATTCGGTTACGATTACCAACGAGACCGAGGTGAACCTGGATGTTACGTCGGTGGTCGCCGAGTGGGTGTCTGACAGCACGATGAACAAGGGCTTGTTCCTGGGCGGGAGCGCCACCAAAGCCATGGCGCGCGCCTTCGCCTCGTCCAGTTACTGGAATCCAGCGATGCGCCCGAAACTGTACGTGCTGTACACCACGTATCCGGTGGCCAGCAAGGGCGTGGAGCACTTCCAGGCGTCGGCGGACACCTGGATCAGCGAGTGGGCGCCGGCAGCGAACTACGAGGGCCGCGACCGCATCAAGGTCCGCACCGGCGGCGAGTTTGAGAGCCTGGTGAGGTTTGACCTGGGTGGCGGGTTGGCTGCTGCGGGTCTCCCCGAAGGGAGCGTCGTGGCCAAGGCTACCCTGAGGCTCTACAAGTTTCAGACCGAATTACCGCCTGACCAGTTCCCGCCGGGGGATGGCGACAAAGCGCCTGGCATCTCGGGCCTAGTTGCCAAGATCAAGGGCAGCCCGGCCCCGAACGCCATCGGGGCGGCGGATGCCCCTTACTGCTCGCCCGACATGTACGAGCCGGACGACACGATGGAGCAGGCCCAGTGGTTCACAGTGGACGGCCTGCCGCAAACGCATGGCTTCCACGAGTGCACCGAGAGCGACTGGGTCAAGTTTGAGGCCACCGCGGGCACCCGCTACATGATCCAGACGCTGCGCCTGGGCGAGTATTATGACACCATGCTGTACCTGTACGATGCCAGCGGGACGCAACTGGCCTTTGATGACGACAGCGGCCCGGGTTGGGCCTCCACCATCGTCTGGACGGCTCCCGCGGACGGGATCTACTACGTGAAGGTTGTAGAGTACCCGGGCGACTGCTATCCACTGTTCCCGTGGTTTGACTGCTCCAGCGGGAGTTACGACCTGGCGATTCGCTCGCTCGGCTTGCACGTGTACAAGGCCCTGAAGAACTGGTCGGCGGGCGAGGCCACGTGGCAGCAGGCCTCGGCCAGCGAGATGTGGGAGATTGCCGGCGGCCGTGGCGCGACCGACCGCCAGATGCCCGCGCTGGACACCGTCCAACTGAAGCCCGAGGAGGGCTGGGTGGAACTGGACGTAACCCAGGCCGTGCGCGACTGGATGACGGACATGACCGCCGCCGAGGACAACTTCGGGTTCCTGCTGGAAGCCGCCGATGATGTCTCGCGCGAGTATGCCTTCGCGTCCATGGAATACAGCGACCCCACCAAGCGCCCGGTGCTTGAGGTGGTGTACGTCGTCAAGCCACCCGATCTCACGCTGAACGTGGTCGCCACCAACGACTTCCACGGCGCGCTGGTCGGGCGCACCTACTCCTGGTCCAGGGGCAATGTGGTGGGCGGCCTGGCGTGGATCGCCGGGTACTACAACGTGCTCCGCAACCTCAACCCAGGCGGCGTGATCCCGTTGGACGCCGGCGACATGATGCAGGGCACGCTGGAGAGCAACTACTTCTTCGGCGAGTCTACCATCGCCGGCTTCAACGCGCTGGGACTGATGGGCGCGACCTTCGGGAACCACGAGTTTGACTGGGGGCTGGACAAACTGGCCGACCGCATCGCCCAGTCCAACTTCCCGTGGGTATCGGCCAATATCCGGCTGAAGGACACCGGCGAGCGACCCGACTGGGCCGTGCCCTACACCTACCTTGAGGCGAAAGGCGTCAAGATCGGGCTCATCGGCGTCGCTCTGCCCGAGACGGGCAGCATCACAAATCCGGCGTTCACCGGCCACCTGAACTTTACCGACCCGGCCGCCGAGATCAACGCCATCCTTGACGAGGTCTGGGCAGGCGGCGCGAACATGGTCATCGTGATCGCCCACATCGGCGGCTATGCGCCCGACTACGGCGACATCGCGACCCTTGCCAACGCCCTGGATCCCGCCAAGGTCAACCTGCTCGTGTCGGGGCACACCCACTCGCGGATCGCGACGACGATCAACGGTATCCCCGTCATCCAGAGTTACAACGGCGGCAGCGCCTTCGGGCGTGTGGACTTTACGGTTGACCCGTGGTTCAAGACCGTTACCGGATTCACCGTGAAGCCCACGCAGAACGTGTACAACACCTGGGACGGTGGGCCGGCTACGTATGAGGGGCAAGTGGTCGTGCGCGACGAGGGTGTGGCCGCGGCGCTGCAACCGTACCTGGATGCGGTGCAGGAACTCAAGAACACGGTCATCGGCGAGGCGCTGGTGCCGCTCACGCGTGACTACCGCCACGAGTCGGCCATGGGCAACTTCGTTACCGACGCCATGCGGGCCTATGACGACACCATAGACTTCGCCATGACCAACAGCGGCGGTCTGCGCGCGGACATTGACGCCGGGCCTATCACCTACGGGGAGCTGTTCTCCGTCCTGCCGTTCGGCAACACGTTCGTCAAGGTGTGGCTGACGGGCGAGCAGGTGCGCGCCACGCTGGAAGACGGCATCACCGGCCAGCACGGCATCGTGCAGGTGTCGGGTCTGCGCTTCACCTTTGACTACGACCTGCCGGCGCACTCGCGCATCATCGGCGACGTGATTGATGCCCGCACCGGCGAGCCGCTGGATCCGACGCGCACCTATGTGGTGCTGGTCAACAGTTTCATGGCGAGCGGCGGCGATCACTACGGCACTCTGCCCCTCGCTCCGCAGGAAGACACCTACACCGTGGACATTGAGTACATGGTGGAGTACGTGAAGACGCACTCGCCGATCAGTGCCACGGTAGAAGGCCGCATCACGGCGCTCGGGACGCCTCCGCCGTACTAGGCCGAGACAGGCGCGGATTTCTTCGGTGCAGCGGGCTATGCTCGCTGCACCGATTTTTTGTGCGGGAACGAGGGCAGCGTTTGAGGGGAGGGCCGGGCGTTTGCTCGTTACTCGTCGGACGCGGGCGGGTCTGCCTGCTCACGGAGGGCCGGCCAGCGCCGCGCCAGGGCAGGGATGCCCAGGGCGAACAGCCGAAGCCGCCGGACGAACTGCTTTCTGTCCAACGCGAGGGCGACGACGGCCCAGCCGATGATGGCGCCGCCCAGCGCAAGCGCCTGCTCAAACGCCTTGACTACCAGGGTGAGCACGACGAGGGCGTTCGCGGCAATGGCGCCCGATCGCGACCGCAGTTTGAGCCGCACGAGGCCCACAGCACCAACCCAGGCCGAGAAGAGCCAGGCGGAGACGAGACCCGATAGGGCGAAGAAGAAGGCGACACAAGCGTTGAAGAAGACATCAAAAGTCAGGTCATTCCGGCCGACCCAGCCCGGCGGCTTGCGCGAGGCGCGCTTCAGGTGGCCGTCCACACTGTCCACCGTCCAGGCCAGGAGCGAAAGCCAGATGACCTGGGGCAGCGCGGCGGAGCCGGCGCTCATCCCCGCGTACACGACCGCGAGCCCCATCGGCACGCGGCTCAGGGTTAGCAAATCCGCGAGCAGGCTCATTTCGCTTGCCTCTTGCAGTGGCTCAAGAACAGGGCGGAGCACGCATTTGTCGGCTTGTTCGCGTGCGCATTGGTGAGCATAGTATAGCGCGCTCCTGGCCCAGGGCAAAACCGGGGTCTCTTGTGGCTCGGTATTGCGTTGGCGACCAAGGCGCGATGTACTTCTAGACGTGCATCGCACCTGCAACACGCGGTGAAGCCGAGTCCAGTAAGTTGAGTTTGACAAATCGCGCACGATAAGTAGAATACCGTTGCAAGCCCCCATCGTCTAGAGGCCTAGGACACAGCCCTTTCAAGGCTGCGACAGGGATTCGAATTCCCTTGGGGGCACCTGGGATTCGCAGGGAGCCGCACGCGAATGGGGGGTGCGGCTTTTGTTTCATGCGGAGCCGACGGATACCAGGCGGAGGTGCGCGGTGGGCCTGTATGTGGTGGACGGGAATAACCTGAAGGAGTACATGGCGCGGGCCGGGCTGCTGCGCTCCGCCGATGATACCCTGCTGGTGTCGTGGCTCCAGCGTTGGGCCGAGCCGGGCAAGAGCAAACGCCACAAGCCGCATCGGGTTCTGGTCTATTTTGACGCCGGCGTCCAGGGGCGGTACCCATCAAGGGGGAACGTGCGCGTGCAGATTGCGCCGCCCGGCGTGAGTGCGGACGAGGCCATCATCCGCGAGTTGGCCCGAATCCCCGCTTCCGGGGGCAGGCGCGACGCGACACTGGTTACGTCGGACCGGGCTCTGGCGGAGCGCGCCCAGGAGCTGGGCGTGCGCGTGGTGGACTGCCTCCAGTTTGCGGGGCGCTCCCGCGACGCGACCCAGAAGCCCGATGACGCGCAGGAGAAGGCGCAGGCGGCGAAGAAACTGGGGCGCGCCCTGGATGAGATTTTCCTCCCCCCTGGCGAGCGCAAAGCGCACGCCGCGCCGGCGCCAGCGCCTACCCGCCTATCTCCCGCCAAGGTCTCCCAACTGCGAGATCCCGTTCGGCTGGCCGACCTGCTCCGTCGAGGCGACCGCGTCATCCGCCGGCGGGCGGCGCTGGCCCTGGGAGCGGTGGGCACGGACAAGGCGCGGCAGGCGCTGGAGGAAATCCTGCTGGGCGACCCCGTCCCCAGCGTGCGCGCCGCAGCCGCCGATGCCCTGGGGATTCTGGGCGACAGACGGTCGTCTCGCGCGCTGGAGCGGGCGGCAGGCGACCGCTTCCCATTGGTGCGCGCTGCCGTTGCTCGCGCCCTGCGGCGCTGCGGGGGTGAGGGCAGTGGGGCCACGCTGGAGCGCCTGGCGCACGACGAGCGCCGCAGGGTACGCCGCGCCGCGACCGAGGCCGAAGGGCCTCGCGCCAAGAGTTGACATAAACGCGGGAGGTCTCATGGGACAGCGGGTTCTCAATCTGGGGCACAGGGGGGCGAGCCACGACGCGCCGCAGAACACCCTGGCCGCCTTCCGCCTGGCCAATCAGTACGGCGCGGACGGGTACGAGTTGGATGTGCACCTCACGAAAGACGGCGTGCCCGTGGTGATCCACGATTTCAGCGTGGACAAGACGACCGACGGCACGGGGCCGGTGGCGGGGTTTACGCTGGAGGAACTAAAGCGGCTGGATGCCGGCGTCAAGTTCTCGCCGCGGTTCGCGGGCGAGCGCATCCCCACGCTGGCAGAAGTGCTGGATGTCCTGGAACCCCACATGATCGTCAACGTGGAACTGAAGACGACAAGCCTGGCCGACAACGGTCTGGAAAGGGCGACCATTGACCTGATCCGTGCGCGCGGTCTGCAAGATCGCGTCATCCTGTCCTCGTTCAATCCGTTCTCGCTGCTCCGCGTCCGTAGGATTGCCCCCGAGTTGAAAATTGGCCTTCTGTACGCGCCGGACTTGCCCCTGTATCTGCGTAGGGCCTGGTTCCGCTTCCTGCTGAAACCCCAGGCGCTCCACCCGCACTACAGCATGGTGGACGCGCGATACATGCAATGGGCCAGGCGCAAGGGGTATGAGGTGAACGTCTGGACGGTGGACGATCCCGACGACATGCGGCGGCTGGCGGCGCTCGGCGTCAACGCCATCATCACCAACCGCCCCGACGTGCTGCGGTCGGTGCTGGGCCCCGCCTAGGTAGAGGGAGTCTCGGCGTCCTCGGGCCTTTCGTCGCCAGGGCGGGGCTCCAGGGCTTCCCAGTGCCAGTCGTGATCAATCGTAACGACCCCGGGCACCAGCAGGCTTTGGAAGAACTGCGTGGCGGAGGCATGGCGGGCCGAGGGTTTCTTGGACAGCGCGATGCGGACCTGCCGCGCCACCGTCAGGGGGACGTCGGGATTGAACACGCGCGGCGATGGCGCGGGCCTGCGAATCTGCTCCCATCGGATGCGCTCGTTGGCCGAGCCGCGGATCGTGGCCGTATCGCCTTTGAACGGGCGCTCCAGGGTGATCATCTCAAACAGCGTTACGCCCAGCGAGTAGATGTCGGTCTGGGCGCTGACATCCTGCCCGCGGCACTGCTCGGGGGCCATGTACGCGGGGGTCCCTGGCGTGAGGCTGGTGGCCGTAGCCACGCCGGTCATGCGCGCGATGCCGAAGTCGGTTAGCACAATCCGGCCATCGCCCTGGATCATGATATTCGCCGGCTTGATGTCGCAGTGGTAGATGTTCAGCGAATGGGCGTAGTCCAGCGCCTCGCACACGGGCTTCAGGATGCTCAGGGCTTGCCCGACGGTCAGGGGCGATTTGAGCCTGCGCAGTTTGCGTCGTAGCGTCTCGCCGTCCACGTATTCCACCACGATGAACGCCTTGTCGCCGCTTTCCTCAAAGCCGTAATAGGCCATGATGTTGGGGTGGCGCAACTGTTCCAGGACCTGGGCCTCGCGGCGGAACCGTCGCAGGAAGACCCTGTCCTCGGCCAGGTCGTCGCGCAGGAACTTGAGCGCCACGGTGCGGCCGGTGTCGCGGTCGTGGGCCTTGTACACCTCGGCCATGCCGCCGCGGCCGAGGAACGTGGACACTTCATAGCGGTTGTTGATAGTCGTCCCTTCCAATCGTGCCATGGTGCGTCTCCTTGCTCATCGCTGCGAACTCGGGGCGTCGGGGCTAGCGCCCTGTGCCGTCGGATGTGGTCCGAATCTGCTGGGGCGGTGGGGGCGTGGGCGTGGAGATGGGCAAGGCGTTCATGTCGCCCCAAATCTTCACGCGGTCTTGATACACCCAGGCGCTTTTGCCCTGAATGCAGCAGATTTCAAACCAGTCGCTCTTGGGCGAGCGGGCGATTACCTGGAACCGTTGCCCCTTCTCGGCCACGCTGATGATGGGGTACACGGTGGCGGGGCCGCTTCGGATATTGGCTTTCTCGGTCTCTATGGTCGCGTAGATGGCGTTCTCGTCCACCGGGGTTGGGGCGGGCGTGGGTGAGGGCTTCGTGGCAGTGGGTGCAGGGGCCACCGTCGGCGCGGTCGTGGGGGTCGCATGCGCGCTCGGAGCGGTTGCGGCAGGTGCGCCCCTCCCCGCGAGTGCCCACGCGGCTGCGCCGACGATGATCAGGACGACGGCGGCCGCCAGGACATAGACGAGGGCGGGTTTCGCGACGCGGCGCTGCGCCCAGAAGCCCAACGCTCGTCGCGCGGCGGTGGCGATGCGCCGCGCGGCCCTGGTCGCCAGGGCGCGCACGCGCTGGGCTGCCGCGGCGCCCGCGTCGGCGGCCCGCCGCCAGGCGCG
>JACIWU010000047.1 GCA_014360805.1 Chloroflexota bacterium | reverse complement strand
CTTCCTTCGTCACCAGCCCATAGTCTACTCTCATCACCGGTGGCGTCAAACTCGGTGAGACGCCATCCCTGGTTCAATGCGGCTTGCGTCCGGCTTTCGGCTATTCGCTCTGCTAAGGTTCACGATTTGACAAGAATTAGAACATCTCCGCGTGCGGAGGAGGGGGAGGCCGAAGGCCGGGGGTGAGGCGCGAAGCATCGGGCTGGCCCTCACCCTAGCCCTCTCCCGGCGGGAGAGGGGACAACGCCCCGCGCGATGACGCCGACCGGCGTTCTTGCGTCGCGGCTGGCCCCTGGCTATACTGGTAGCGTGAGTCCGCGTAGGTTACCGATGAATGGAGACCGATGAAGCGTGCGATTGTGGCGGCGGTGTTGTTGGTCCTGATGGCGGCCTCGGCGCTGGGGAGTGCGGCCGCGCAGGCTTCGCAGCCGACGGTGCGGGTCCTGTACGTCAAGGGCATCATTGACCCGGTAACGACCCGCTACGTGCAGCGCGCCCTGGAACAGACCCAGGCGTCCCTGTATGTGATTGTTCTGGACACGCCCGGCGGCTCGCTCCAGTCCATGCGCGACATCGTGCAGGCGCTCCTGGGTTCGCGCGTTCCCGTCGCCGTGTATGTGGCCCCACCGGGCGCGCGGGCGGGTTCTGCCGGCACGTTCATCACGCTCGCGGCGCACGTGGCGGCCATGGCCCCGTCCACCAATATCGGCGCGGCCCACCCGGTGGGATCCACCGGCGAGGACATCCCGGGCACCCTGGGCGACAAGGTTACGCAGGACGCGGCGGCCCTGGCCCGCTCGCTCGCAGAACGTTATGGCCGCAACGCCCAGTGGGCCGAGGATGCGGTGATGAAGAGCCTGGCCATCACGTCGCAGGAGGCCGTGCGGCTGCGCGTGGTGGACTTGTTGGCCGACGACCTGCCGGGCCTAGTGGCGGCGCTGGACGGGCGCACGGTCAAGACCGTGGACGGCGAGGTAACCCTGTCCACGCGCGGCGCTACCATCGTGGACATGCGGATGACGCCGTTTGAGTCCTTCCTGCACACGCTGGTCAACCCCGACATCGCTTACGTGCTGTGGATCGTCGGGATGCTGGCCGTTATCATTGAGTTGTATCATCCCGGCGCGGTGCTCCCTGGAATCACCGGCGCCATCTGCCTGATCCTGGCCTTTGTCGTCTCCGAGAGCCTGCCGCTGAACTGGGGCGGGATCGCGCTCATCGTGCTGGCGCTCATCTTCTTCGCGCTGGACATCAAGGTGTCCGGGTTTGCGCTCAGCGTGGGCGGGGCCGTCGCGCTCATCCTCGGCTCGCTCATCCTGTTCAGCCCGCTGACGCCGCCTTCGCCCACACTGCCCCGTCTCAACGTGAACCGATGGCTCATCGCGGGCGTTACGGCGGGCACGGCGGCGCTGTTCCTGTTCGCGCTGTCGGCGGGCTTCCGCGCCCAGCGCCTGCGCGTGCCGGTCGGCGTGCAGACGCTGGTCGGCGCAGAGGGGATCGTGCAGGTGGATCTGACGCCTTCGGGGATCGTGCTGGCGGGGAGCGAGTCGTGGTCGGCGGTGGCCGAAGACCCGCCCATCCGCGCGGGTGAGCGAGTCGTCGTTACCGGCGTGGACGGCGTGAAACTCGTCGTGCGTCGCGCGCGCCCGCCCGAATCGTGATGCGACGCGGCCTTGATGCGTGGTTGGAGGTGAGACAAGATGACCCAGCATCCCTGGCTTGACCCCAAACCGTTTCATTTTGCGGGCGGCCCGGTCGGGTGCCTGCTGATTCACGGGTTCACCGGCTCGCCGCCCGAAATGCGGCCGCTGGGCGAGTACCTGGCTGGCCAGGGCCTCACGGTTTCCGCGCCGCTCCTGGCGGGCCACGGGACGGACTATCACGACCTGGCGGGGACGACGTGGCGGGATTGGTACGCATCCGCGGAGGAGGCGCTCCTGGCGTTGCAGCGCCAGTGCGCGCGGGTGTTCGTCGGCGGGCTGTCTCTGGGGGCGCTACTGGCGCTCCGACTGGCGGCGCTGCACCCCATCGCGGGGGCCATCCTGTACTCGCCCGCGCTGATTGCCCGCGACTGGCGCATGAAGTTCGTGCGGCCGTTTCGCCGCATCATGCGCTGGAACCGCAAGGAGGAACCCCAGGACGCCGACCTGACCGATCCCGAAGCCCACAAGATGCTGTGGAGTTACGATGTGATTCCGGGGGAATCGGCCTATCAGGTGGCCCTCTTGCAGAAAGAGGTGCGCCGCCTGCTGCCGTCCATCACCGTGCCGGTGCTCATCTTCCAGAGCAGCCGCGACGCGCTCATCCGCCCCGAATGCGGGCGAATCGTGCACGACAAAGTGGCGTCCGCCGACAAGACGCTGATCGTGCTCCACAACTCGGGCCATTGCCTGACGGTGGACAGCGAGCGCGAATTCGTGTGGCAGAAGACGCACGAGTGGATCGTCGCGCGGAGCGGATCCTTGTCTCGCCAAGCGACCCCAGGAGGCGCGCCTTGACCGTGCGGCCGACGCCCCCTGCCACCATCATTCCCTTGCGACGAGGTCTCCATGAAAGCCATTGGTAGCGCCGGCAAAACGCACGTCCCACCCGCCGCGCCTGTAGAAGGGGCGCAGGATTTCCAGGCGAGCCGCGTGATCACGATTGCGGTGGGGCACACCGTGCACGACATGTACGCGTCCTTCCTGGCCCCGCTGTTGCCGACATTCATCACGAACCTGGCCCTGTCCAAGACCGAGGCGGGGTTGCTCATGGTGTTTCTGCAGTCTCCTTCGGTGCTGCAGCCGGTGATCGGCCATCTGGCCGACAAGGTGAACCTGCGCGCGCTGGTGATCCTCGGCCCCGCGGTAACCGGCGTCCTGATGAGCCTGCTGGGCGTGGCCCCAAACTATGGGGTGTTGGCGCTGTTCCTGGCCATCGCGGGGTTCAGTTCGGCCGCCTTCCATTCGGTCGCGCCGCCGCTGGCGGGGCGGCTGGCCGGCAGGCGGCTGGGGCGCGGAATCGGCATCTGGATGGTGGGCGGCGAGTTGGGGTACACCATCGGCCCCATCCTCCTCGTCAGCGCGACCCAGGTTCTCGGGCTTCGGGGGCTGCCCTGGCTCATGATCATCGGCGTCCTCACGTCGCTGTTCGTAGCGTCGCGCCTGTCGGCGGCCCAGACCGCGCCGACGGCGAACGTGTACGTGGGGAGTTGGCGGGAGGTTCTGCCGGCTATGAAGCCCCTGCTGCTCCCGCTCATCAGCATCACCGTGCTGCGCTCGCCGATGGTGGCCACGCTGACCACATTCCTGCCGGTGTTCCTGCGGGATGGCGGCGCAAGCCTCTGGGTGGCGGGCGCGTCGCTGTCCATCTTGCAGGCGGCTGGCGTGGCGGGGGCGCTGGGGGCAGGCTCGGTGAGCGACTCGCTGGGGAGGAAGCGCACGCTGGCGCTCCTGTTTGTGGCGGCGCCGCTGTGCATGGTCGGGTTCCTGTCCACGCACGGGCTGGCGCAGGTCGCCATGCTGCTCCTGGTGGGAGCCACTTCGCTTTGCGTGCCGACGGTGCTCACTGCGTTCATGCAGGAGAGTTTTCCGGAGCACCGCGCTCTGGCCAATGGTGTGTACGGTTCCATGAACTTCATCATCTACGCCCTGGCGGTGGCCCTGGCGGGCGCTTGGGGAGACTGGCTTGGGCTGCGGTCGGCGTTCCTGATGGGGGCGGCGGCCACGGTTGCCGCGCTCCCGCTGCTCCTGCTGCTGCCAGGCCGGACATCGCCGGCGACAAGCAAAAGAAAGGATTGGAGAGATGGACAAGTCCGAGCGAATCAGGCGAGTCATCCGAGGTGAGAAGGTAGATCGCATTCCGTTCGCCATCTGGCGGCACTTGCCGCCGGAAGATGCCACGCCGGAAGGTCTGGTGAAGGCGACCGTCCGCTTCGTCCGTCGCTGGGATCTGGACTTTGTCAAGGCGATGTTCAACAATTGGGCGTTCACCCTGGATTGGGGCAACCGCTTCGCGGGCTACGATCGCAGCGAGGGGCATGTGCCCGTTGCCGAGCATGTGGTCAAAGCCCCCGCGGACTGGCGGAGCCTGCGCCCCCTGGATCCTTTGCGGGGCGCGCTGGGCAACCAGGTGCGGGCGCTGCGGATGATGCGCGACGAGTTGGGGCCTGGGATTCCCATCGTGGCGACGGTGTTCGCGCCGCTCACCATCGCGCGGAACCTGGCGGGCGACGCGGTGTATCGGCACGCCCTGTCGGCCGGCCCCGACCTGCACGCGGGGCTGAAGGTCATCACCGAGACCGCCGCGGACTTCGCCCAGGCTTGCGTGGAGGCGGGCGCCGACGGCATCTTCCTGGCGGTGCAGGGGGCCACGCGCGACGCGCTCCCGTCCGGCGCGTTCCGGGAGTTCGGCCTGGCGTACGATTTGCCCGTGTTGGAACGTGTCGCCGCGAGGACGTGGTTCAACATCCTGCACCTGTGCAAGCCCAACCTGCGGTTTGAGGTGGCGCGGGACTATCCCGTGCAGGCGGTCAACTGGCACGACCGCAGCCCGACCGAGCCGGGCCTGGCGGAGGCGCGGGCGCACTTCGCGGGCGTGCTCATCGGCGGGTTGAATCATGCGCCGGGCGGCGCGTTCCACAGCGGCGTGCCCGAGGAGGCCGTCGCCGAGGCCCGCGATGCCGTCGCGCAGACGGGCGGCGACCGTTTCATCCTCGGCCCAGGCTGCGTCATCCACCTGGGCACGCCCGAGGCGAACATAGATGCGGTGCGAGAAGCGGTTCTTGACCAGAATCTGCAATTGACGGGCTAGCAATTGTAGGCTATTGTACACTTGTTGGAGGCGAGTAGCGTTTATCCAGAACATCGCTCGCGCAGTCCGGCAAAGCCCTACGGGATGAGATGCTGCCTGCAAACAAGGCTACACTTTTGTGCCGGATAGTTCAGCGCCCTTGGAGTTGGCTGTACGGATACCACATCTAGGCGGCAGCGTGCATGGAGGTAAGGGAATGAGAGAACTATCGGTATCGGCCGAACAAGCGCGTCAAATCAAGTCTTATGTACCGGTGTTCCGCCAATATCTCACGAGCGGTGGCCGCGAGTCCGATCTGGAGAGTCGCCGCGAACGGGTTCGTCTCTACGCCCAGCTTCTCTCTCCTGAAGGACTGTCTCGCATGTCGGAGCAGGAATTTGGCCAGGTTGTTAGCTCTCTCTGGGCCACTCTCCTGTGGGGTAACAAGGGTTACCTCGTGGACAAATTGCTCCAGGATAACGGGCTGCCAACCATCGTTGAGCAGTTGCGCAACTTGCTCTGGGGCAAGGACCCCCTTGCTATTCGCTACGATTCTTTTCGCAAGAACATAAAGGGACTTGGACCCTCCTCCATAACGGAGATACTTGCTTTCGTTCACCCTGATCAGTGTGGTCTATGGAACGACAAGGCACGGAAGGCGCTCAAAGCCTTGGGGTTTGGCGCCAGTTTCCGTGCTCTCAATAAGCATCAGATAAGCGGCAGTCAATATGAGGAATTCAACGATCTCCTTCGCCTGGTCCGAGATGAACTTCAGCGCAACGGAATTGAGAACCTAGACCTTCTTGGGGTTGACTACTTCCTTTTTGAGGTTTGGAAGGCTGAGAAGGAAAGGGGAGAACCGGCATCTGTGGAAGCGCCCCCTTCAGGATACGAGTTTGATCACAGCGAAGCGATTGAGCAACTCACGGCAATCGGACAGTGGCTTGGTTTTGAGACAGAGCGGGAGAAGACCGTGGCAAAAGGCGCCAGGGTAGATGTTGTGTGGAAAGCCCGAATTGCCAACCTGGGGGTTGTTACGTACGTTTTTGAGGTGCAGCGACGCGGGTCGTTGGACTCGCTCATTCTCAATCTCCAGAAAGCACAAAACAATCCGACCGTGCAGCGGCTGATTGTGGTTGCGAACCGGGAAGACATTGATAGGGTGCAACACGAGATCGCTACACTGCCGGAGAGTTTTAGAAGGGCAGTGGGCTTCATGGAGGCCGCGGAGGCTGCGCGCGCTGCCGAGTTGCTTAGCGAACTGTCTGCCATCGTGAACAAACTGGAACTGGTGAGAAGCGAGTTCAAAGTTTGAGCATGTTGGAGACAAGGAGTTTTGACTACTACCTTCCCCCCGAACTCATCGCGCAGACGCCCGTTGAGCCGCGCGACGCCTCGCGCCTGCTCGTGGTGCATCGGCAAACGGGTCAGTTGGAGCACCGCGTGTTCCGCGACATCGTCGGGTATCTGCGGCCGGGCGACCTGCTGGTGTGCAACGACAGCCGCGTCATCCCCGCGCGCATCTTCGGGCGCAAGGCGGGCACGGGCGGCAAAGTGGAGGTGCTGCTGGTGGCCAAGCGCGGCCCACGGACGTGGGAGGCCCTAGTGCGCGGGCGCAGGATTCGCGAGGGGACCGTCCTGATCTTCGGCGAGGCGCTGGAGGCGCGGGTGGTCGCCACCACCGAGTCGGGCAGCCGCATTCTGGAGTTCGCAGAGCCGGTGGAGCCGCACTTGCAGGCCCTGGGCGTGGTTCCGCTCCCGCCGTACATCCACGAGCCGCTGCGCGACCCCGAGCGCTACCAGACGGTGTACGCGCGGGTGCAAGGGTCCGTCGCCGCGCCCACGGCAGGGCTGCATTTCACGCCGGCGCTGCTGGACACCATCCTGGCGATGGGGTGCGAGGTGGCGTTCGTTACGCTCCACATCGGCATGGACACCTTCCGCCCCATCGGCGAGGAGCACATTGAGGAGCACCGCATCCACACCGAGTGGTGCGAGGTCAGGCCCGAGGTGGCCGAGCGGGTTCGCGCGGCGAAACACGAGGGGCGCAGGGTCATCGCCGTTGGCACCACGGCAGTGCGCGCCCTGGAGAGCGCCGCCCAGTCGGGGGAAGTCGCGCCATTCGCCGGGCCTACTGGGCTATACATCTACCCGGGATACACCTTCCGCGCCGTGGACGTGATGATTACCAACTTCCATCTGCCGCGCTCCACGCTCCTCTTGCTGGTCTCGGCCTTCGCGGGGAAGGCGCTCATAGACCGAGCGTACCAGGAGGCCATCCGCGAGCGATACCGCTTCTACAGTTTCGGCGACGCGATGCTGATTCTGTGAGCCGCTAGACCGCCGAGCGGACGGCAACGGGCTGGCGCATCCGCTCTCGGATGGTCTGCACGTGCAACCGCATGGCCGGGTCGGTCTCCACCCATTCGCGGACCCTGTCCCTGCCGTGCAGGATGGTGGTGTGGTCGCGGTTGCCCATGAACGCGCCGATTTGCGCCAGCGACAGGTCGGTCTCGGTGCACAGCAGGTACATGGCGACCTGGCGGGGCACGGCGATTTGTTTCTTGCGCGATGATCCGAGGAGATCTTGCCGGTCTATCCCAAAGTATTGGGCCACGGCGTCCAGGATGGCCTCGGGCGAGGGCCGCCCTCTGGAGGGCATCATGTCCCGCAGGATGGCCTGCGTGGCTTCTATGGTTGGGGGCTGCCTCAGCGCCTCCGATTGGGCGATGACGCGGTTGAGCGCGCCTTCCAACTCGCGCACGTTCGTCTCCACCGTCTGGGCGATGAGTTCCAGGATGGGCGCGGGGAGGACGCAGGCCCTGGCGGTGGCCTTGGCCAGAAGGATCGCCATGCGGGCCGCGAAGTCGGGCGGGACGATCTCCAAGACAAGCCCACCCTCAAACCGCGAGCGCAGGCGTTCGTCCAGGCCCGGCACGTCGCGCGGGGGACGGTCGCACGCCACCACGATTTGGCGGTTGGCGCCGTGCAGGGCATTGAACGTGTGGAAGAATTCCTCCTGTGTGGTGTCCTTGCCGGCGATGAACTGGACATCGTCCAGCAGGAGGACATCCACGTCGCGGTATTTGTTGCGGAATTCCTCGGTCGTGCGTGCGCGGATGGAGCAGACCAGGTCGTTGGTGAACTGCTCGGAGGGCGCGTAGAGCACCTTCAACCCGCGCTGGGCGGCGCGGATGCCGATAGCCTGAAGGAGGTGCGTCTTCCCTAGACCCACGCCGCCATAGAGGAACAGCGGGTTGTAGGCTGCGCCTGGGCGTTCGCTCACGGCCCGAGCAATTTCGTAGGGCACGCGGTTGCCGCTGCCCACGATGAACGCTTCAAAAGAGTAGCGCGGGTTCAAGAATCCCGCATGCCCATTGGATTTATTGCCCTGGGCCGGGGTCTCGGTGGCCGGGTCGTATCCGATGAGGTCTTTCGGGTCGGGGGACTCCACCGGCCTGGCGTCGACGATGAAGCGGACGTCCACCTGGCGGCCCGTGATGCGGGTGAGGGTGCGCTTGATGAGGCCCCTCATGCGATTGTCCAGCCAGTCGCGCGCGTAGGAGTTTCGCGCACCGATAGTGAAGAGACCGTCCTCTTCGGCCACCAGGGTGGTGTCTTTGAGCCATGCGTCAAAGGTTGACTTCGCTAACTGCAGTTGCAGTTCTCCGAGCGTCGCCTGCCATGCCTCAAGGGGCGTCAGTTTGTTCTGCCGGTCGGTTGTGTTGTTCATAATGGACGCGCTGTGAAGAGACAAGATTGTGTTTCGGCCAAAAGGTACAGGAAACAACATCCCACCGAGCCGATCTGCCCGCTGATGATTCCATGGGCCCGGAGGGGCTTGGAACGCCTGTCGGTTGTCTGCAAATCACGGGTAAGAGTTGTGAAGAAGTTAAACCAGGTAACGGAGAGCGGCAACTCGCCTTCGGCTTTTGGGGACGCGAAGACCCGTGCTTGGCCTTGTGCTGGCGCATGCCTGCGGCGGGCTTCGCGCTGACCCGCCAGCGTCTCCCTGGAAGGCCCCTGCCGCCCATCTCTACGGCGCTATCATTGTAGCAGATAGTCGCGATTTTAGGAAGGGCAAATCGTGTTAAAACTGCGCCCCCACCGAGTTTTAAGACTCATTATTGTTAAGCACAACGTGTTGTGGGTTCCCCCGCCATGGGGCACAACGTGTCGCGCCTGGCTTGACGGCGAGGGCGTTGTCGGGGATAATAGCGCGCACGGAACGGACAAAAGCGGGGCGTAGGAGGCTTCGTGAGAATACAGTTTTTGGGCGCAGTACGCAACGTAACCGGAAGCAGGCATCGGCTGCAAATCGCGGGGAAGACCATCCTCTTGGATTGCGGCCTGTTCCAGGGAAGGCGCCGGGACTTCTTTGACCGCAACCAACGCTTTGAGTTTGGCCCCACTCGGGTAGACATGGTGCTGTTGTCCCACGCCCACATTGACCACAGCGGCAACATCCCCACCCTGGTGCGCCAGGGCTTCGCGGGGCATATCTACGCCACGCCCGCCACGGTGGACCTGTGCAGCGCCATGCTGCGGGATTCGGCCCACGTCCTGGCCGCCGATGCGGCCTACGTAAACAAGAAGCGGGCGCGCAAAGGTGAACCGCCCGTGAAGCCCCTGTACTCGCTGGACGATGCTCTGGAAGCGGTGGAGCAGTTCCTGGGCGTCGGCTACAATCGGCCCATCCCCCTGACCGATGGAGCCACGGCCACATTCCGCGACGCGGGCCACATCCTGGGTTCGGCCATGATAGAGATCGCCGTGCGCAAGAACGGCCACAACCAGAAGGTGGTGTACAGCGGCGACCTGGGGCGGCCCAACCTCCCCATCCTGCGCGACCCCTACGTGGTCCAGGATGTGGACACCCTGATTCTGGAAAGCACCTACGGCGACCGCACCCATGACTCGCCGCCAGAGGCGGAGGATCAACTGCGGCGCGTCATCCTGGAAACGGTCAACAGGGGCGGCAAGATCATCATTCCCGCCTTCGCGGTGGGCCGCACCCAGGAGTTGGTCTATGCCCTGCATCGGCTGACCCTGGCGCGGCAAATCCCCGAGTTGCCCGTGTTCGTGGACAGCCCGCTGGCCGTCAACGTTACGGAGATCTTCCGCCTGCACCCCGAGTGCTACGACCGAGAGATCAACGCCTTCATGGAGCGCGCCGACGTGGAGGACGCCTTCGGCTTCCGCCGCCTGCGGTACGTCCGCGACGTGGAGGAGTCCAAGGCGCTGAACTCGCTGGAACAGCCAGCCGTCATCATCAGCGCGTCGGGCATGTGCGAGGCGGGGCGCATCCTCCACCATCTGAAGAACAACATAGAGGATCCGCGTAACACCATCCTGTTCGTGGGATTCCAGGCCGAGCAGACCCTGGGGCGCAAGTTGGTGGACGGGTGGAAGAAGGTTAACATCTTCGGCGAGGAGTACACGGTGCGCGCGGCCGTGGAGCGGATAGACGGGTACAGCGCCCACGCCGACCGCAACGAACTCCTGGACTACGTGCGGCGGGTCCGGCAGACGGGGCTTCGGCGCGTGTTCATCGTCCACGGCGAAGAGGCCGCGTCGCTATCGCTGGCCGCCGCGCTCAAGGAGATGGGCGTCCCCGAGGTGCACGTGCCCATGCCCGGGGACACGGTGGAACTTTGACACGGGTGCGAGGAGGCCGCCGATGGAACTTCTGGCCCGCCACGCGAAAGAGATGGGCATTCCCCTCTCGCCCGCGCAGATTCAGGCATTCCACATCTACCGGCGCGAACTGCTGGAATGGAACAAGAAGTTCAACCTCACGGCCATTACCCAGGAGGAGCACATTGAGATTCGCCACTTCCTGGATTCGCTCACGTGCCTGGTGGCCATGCGGCAGGTTGGCGGGGCTTGCGGGCCGGAGCGCCGCGCGGGTGAGCGCCTGCGCTTCCTGGATGTGGGCAGCGGCGCCGGTTTCCCAGGCGTCCCGCTGAAAATCGTCTGTCCCCGGTGGCGGGTAACATTGCTGGAAGCCACGGGCAAGAAGGTGCGGTTCCTGGAGCACCTGCGCGGGGTGCTGGGGCTGGCCGACCTGGAGATTCTCCACGGGCGCGCCGAGGATTTGGCCAGAGACCCCGCGCACCGCGAGCAGTACGACTGGGTTGCGGCGCGCGCCGTGGCCGAGATGCCCGCCCTAGCCGAACTGACCCTGCCCTTTGCGCGGCTTGGCGGCAGGGTGATCGCCATGAAGGGTGAGACCGCCGAGGCCGAGGTGGCCCAGGCGGGCCGGGCGCTCACCGTCCTGGGCGGGGAGTTGGTGAAGATTATCAAGGTGGCGTTGCCCGGCTTGGCCGAGGAGCGGCGGCTGGTCGTGGTGCAGAAGACGGCGTGTACCCCCGATGCGTACCCCCGCCGTCCGGGGATTCCCGCCAAGCGTCCGCTGAAATAGGCCCGCGCGCTACTCCGCCCAGTCCAGCCCGAAGAGCGCCTCAAACTGCTCCTCAAAGTAGGGCGAATCCGGATCCAGTTGCTCGTACAGCGCCAGGAGGCGCTGGGCCTCGGCCCTGTACGCCCAGAAGTCATCCACCGATTCGGTGCCTGGCAGCGCCCCCTGCTCGGCCAGGAAGCGGAAGAAGGCCTGGAGCGACCCGAACAACGTGTCCGTGAGCGCCGCGCTTGCCTCCGCGCACTGGCGGGGGTACCACCAGAAGAAGAACTCAAACAGCGCGTCAAAGTCGGCGTCCAGCACCGACAGCCCCTGGTGGGCCGCCATGTAGGCCGCGAACAGCCAGAGCGCATAGACCTGGCGTCCGGTCTCTTCGGGCGACGCGGGGCGAACCTCGGCCTCGGCGAGCATGAACCGCTTGACCCAGGCGAGGCTTGTCTCCAGCAGGTCGCGGGCCGACGCATCGGAGACATGGCGGCGCTGATCGGCGTCGGGCGGGGCAATGCGGGCTACTGACTGCCGCAGGTCGCGGGCAAAGGCGCGAATCTCTTGCAGCAGGGCGATGTCCTGCGCTTCGGTGCGGCCGCTCCCGTTACCCATCGCGGCCGCTCCCGATTTGCAGGCGCTGGATGCGCCCTTCCGTTACCTGGAGCGGGTCGGCGCGCGCGAGGAATTCGGGCGAGAACAGCGCCAAATCGGTGGTGGTGAGGATCGCCTGCTCCACGCCGTTCACGGCTTCCAGGAGGCATTCGCGCCGCTTGGTGTCCAGTTCCGACAGGACATCGTCCAGCAAGAGGATGGGATGCTCGCCCGTCTCCCGATGCATGAGTTGGGTTTCGGCCATCTTGAGCGAGAGCGCCGCCGTGCGCTGCTGGCCGCGCGAGCCGAAGGTCTGGAGATCCCACCCGTTGACCAGAAAGCGGAGATCGTCCCTGTGCGGGCCTACAAGGCAGGCCCCCTGGTGCAACTCGGCGGGGCGCAGGCGGGCCAGCCGTTCGGCGAACAGCGTCTGAATCTCCGCGATTTCGTCCTGGGCCACGGCGAGTTCCAGCCCCAGCGGCGGCTGGAATGCCTCGGGCACCGACAATCGTGGCTGGTACTTCAGGCGCAGGAGTTCGCTGCTGTTGGTGAGTTCGCCGTGGATGGCCCCCGCCAGTTGGTCTAGCGCGACCACGGCGCGGCGACGCCAGGCCATCACCTCGGCCCCGCGGGTGATCAGCATGTCGTCCCAGTAGGCCAACTGCGCGGGGTCGCCCGACCGTTCGCGCAGTCGGCGCAGCAGGTGGCTTCGCTGGAGCACCGCGTGCGTGTACTCGCTCAACACGCGGCAGTAGCGGGGGTTGATCTGGCACAGCATCACATCCAGATAGCGCCGCCGCACCGGAGGGGCCCCATCCACCAGTTCCACATCCTGGGGGACGAAAAGCACCACGTTCAGGTGACCCAGCAAATCCAGCGCCCGACGGTTGACGCCGTTGATGCGAATCTGCTTGCGCACCGTTGCGCCGTTGGCCGCGCCGTTGGCTTTCAGTACAGTGATCTCAATGCGTTCGGCGCGCTGGCCTCGCTCCACCTCGGCGTCAATGCGGGCGTAGGGCTGGATGTCGTCGCTCGCGAACCAGTTGAGCAGGTCTCGGTCGCTGTTGGTGCGCGGCGATTTGCTGGTGGCCAGCATGTAGATGGCCTCCAGGAGGTTGCTCTTGCCCTGGGCGTTGTCCCCTTGCAGCACCACAAGTGGCCGCTCAAAGGCAAGTTCCAGGCGGCTGTAGTTTCTGAAATTGATGAGCGTCAGGCGTTTCAGGCGCAAAAGGTCGTCTCCGCGCGAATTGTTCTGCCGTTCGGATTATAGCACCGCGAGGCGGCAAAACAAAAGCCGCGCAGCCGAGCGGGCCACGCGGCTTGTGAAGGGCGACGAGAGGGCGCAGCGTGCCCTACTGCGTGATGTGCATGGGCATGATCACGTGGACGAAGTCGTCGGACCCCACGGGGCGGATCACGCCTGGGCTGGAAGGCGTTGTGGTCTCCAGGGCCACCTGGGCTTGCGAGATGACGGACAGCACCTCTATCAGGTAGCGCGAGTTGAAGGCGATCTCCAGGCCCTCCCCCTCCACGGTCGCGTCCACCTCGCCCACGTTGTCGCCCACTTGGGCGGCGGTCGCGTTCAGTTCCACGTGCGCCGGCGCCAAGTCGCTGGCGGAAACAATGCGCAGCCGCACCACATTGGAAGCCTCGCGCGCGTAGATGTTCGTCGTCCTCACGGCTTGCAGGAGTTCGCCAGTGTTCATGATGGTGCGCGTGGTGAACGTGCGCGGGATGATCTGCTTGTAGTCGGGGAATCGGCCCTCTATTAGTTGCGAGACCATGTCCACGCTGCTGAGGTGGAACAGAATCTGGTTGCGGCCTTCCGGGATGCACATCTCCACGGCCTCATCCTCGTCCGAGGCAATGCGCGCCAGTTCGTCCAGGGCGCGGGCCGGCACGATGAAGGTCATGGGCGCGGGCGCGGATTCCTTGAGCGGCGCGCTGCGGACGGAGAGGCGGAAACCGTCGGCGGCGGCAAAGGTGGCGCGGTCGCCCTCAAAGGTTACCGATACGCCGGTGAGCACCGGGCGGCTCTCGTCGGTGGCGGCAGCGATGGTAACCTGCCGTATCACGTCGCGGAGCACGTCCGCCCCCATGGACACCCGATTGTTCTCGTCCGGCGACGGGATGACGGGAAAGTCCGAGGGGTCCATGCCGTTCATGTTGGCTTCAAACCGCGCGCACTTCAGGTGCAGCGTGTTCGTCCGCACGTTCAGGTCCATCTCTATGCGCTCGGGGGGCAGCGAGTTGACGAAATCCACCAGGAGGCGCGCCGGAATGGCCACCGCCCCCTCATCGTCCACCTTGGCGCCGATCCAGCAGTTGATGCCGATCTCCAGATTCGTGGCCGCCAACTTCAGACGGGGGCCGTCGGTCGCCACCAGGATCGTGCCCAGGATGGGGAGCGAAGACCGACTGGGGACGGCGCGCTGCACGATGGAAAGGCCCTTCGCGAGATTGTCCTGCAGACAGGAGACTTTCATGGACTCGCCCTCCTTATGCTGTACATGGCATTGCATGTGCAGTATACACCAGGTTGCGGAAACTGGCAACGGCGCGGGGTGGAATTTGACAAATCCGCCGCGGCGACTAGAATATGCAGCAAATTGAATGATTCCCGCAGGCCACGCGCCCGTTTTCTCGGCCATCGTGCCATCGTCGGAACATTCGCAGAAATCAGGAGGCCTTCGTGTCCGAAGCGTTGCGGTACATCGTGTACCTCTTGCAGTCCGGCCTGGGAAATCTGGCATCTTACCTGGCCGCGCATGTGCTCCTATGCCTGCTGCCTGCCTTCTTCATCGCGGGCGCGCTGGCGGCCCTGGTACCGAAGGAAGCCATTACGCGCTTCCTGGGACGCGACGCTCCGAAGTACATCTCGTACCCCGCCGCGGCCGTCGGTGGCTTCGTCCTGGCCGTCTGCTCCTGCACCATCATCCCGCTGTTCGCTGGCATTTACAAGAAGGGCGCAGGGCTGGGTCCTGCCATCACCTTCCTGTTCGTAGGGCCTGCGGTCAACATCCTGGCGCTGACCTACACGGGGGTTGCCATCGGCGCGGACATGGCGCTGGCGCGCGTCATCCTGTCGGTGCTGTTCGGCGTGGGCATCGGTCTCATCATGGCGCTCATCTTTCGCAAGGACGACGCAGCCCATAACGATGAGACCAATGGCGCATTTGCCAGCACCGCGAAGGTGAGCGGGCGCACCTGGGTCTTCCTCCTGCTGCTCCTCGCCGTGCTCATCGTGGGCACGCTGCAGGTGGGCCTGCTGACCAACGCCTACGCGCACATCACGTTGCCCGTCGGCGGCATGGATCGCCTCCAGGAGGCGTTGTACCGGTGGCTTCCCTTTGACGCCAGCCGCGGCGAAGAGGGGGTCTCGGTTCAGGGAGCTATCCTCATCGGCCTGCTGGCGCTCATTGCCGTTGCGGCGTGGCGCGGGCTGGACAAGGTGGACCAGGGGTACAACCGATGGACGTGGGTGGCCCTGTCGCTCACCGGCCTGACCCTCCTGGTCGCCGCAGTGAAGATGGTGCCCCACGCCGGCGGCTTGGACATCTTCTTCACGGGCAAGATGTTCGGCGTGGTCCTGGCGATGGTCGGCCTGGGCTACCTGGCCCGTGCCCGATTCCAGGCGTATGAGGTGCAGGAGTGGCTGTGGGAGACCTGGCGCTTCGTCAAGCAGATCTTCCCGCTGCTCCTGGTCGGCGTGTTTGCCGTGGGCGTCGTCCGCAATTTCATCCGGCCCGAATGGATTGAGGCCATCGCGGGGAGCAACACGCTGCTCGGGAACCTGGCGGGCGTCTTCTTCGGCGTCTTCATGTACTTCCCCACGCTGGTGGAGGTGCCCATCGCCCGCATGTTTCTGGACTTGGGCATGCACCGCGGCCCGCTTCTGGCCTACCTGATGGCGGACCCGGAACTTTCGCTCCAGAGCATTCTCATTACTGCAAAGATCATCGGCAATAAGAAGGCGTGGACGTATGTGGCGCTGGTGGCCCTGTTCAGCACGCTGTCTGGGCTTATCTACGGCGCATGGGTGGACGGCGCCAGCACGTGGGCGCTGCTCGCATACCTAGCGGCGGCCATCGGCGCATTGGCCGTGGCCCTGACGGTGATAGACCGGCGCAGCCGCCGCGTCGCGCCGGCACCGGCGCACGGAACCGAATAATCCCAAAACGTTTACATCCCAATCCTCACGCGGAGGACAATTCATGGAAGTCAAGATTCTGGGCACGGGGTGCCCCAACTGCCAGCGTTTGGAACGTGTGGCCCGCGAAGCCGCGCAGGAAGCCGGCATCCAAGCCGAATTCGTCAAGGTAACGGACATCGGGGAAATCATGACCTATCCCATCTTGGGGACGCCGGGGCTTGTGATCAACGGCGTGGTCAAGTCGTCGGGGCGGATCCCCCGCAAGGAAGAGATCATCACCTGGCTCAAGGCGGCCCAAGGTTAGCACGGGCGGCCTAGAATAACTTAAGGAGTGGAGCAAGATGTCGGAAAAAGTCGTCGCAGCACCGGTAGAACGGCCTCGGGTCGTGGGGCAACTGTCGCTGTTGGACCGCTTCCTAACGCTGTGGATTTTCCTCGCCATGGCGGTAGGGGTAGGCCTGGGCTACCTGTTCCCCGCGGCCGTGCAGTCGTTCAACAAGGCGGTGTCGGTGGGCACAACGAACATCCCCATCGCCATCGGGTTGATTCTCATGATGTACCCGCCCCTGGCAAAGGTACACTACGAGGAACTTGGGGACGTGTTCCGCAACTGGAAAATCCTGGGGTTCTCGCTGTTGCAAAACTGGGTCATCGGCCCGATTCTGATGTTTATCCTGGCCGTCGTATTTCTGCGCGCGTATCCGGCGTACATGGCGGGCCTCATCATGATCGGGCTGGCGCGCTGCATCGCGATGGTCATCGTGTGGAATGAACTGGCGCACGGGGATACGGAGTACGCGGCGGGCCTGGTGGCGTTCAACAGCCTGTTCCAGGTCTTCTTCTACAGCGTCTACGCCTACGTGTTCATCACCGTGCTACCCACGTGGTTGGGCTTGCAGGGCGCGGTGGTGCACGTTACCATCGGCGAGATTGCCAAGAGCGTGTTCATCTACCTGGGCATCCCCTTCCTGGCGGGCTTCTTCACGCGGCTGATCCTCATGCGCGCCAAGGGCCGGGAATGGTACGAGACGAAGTTCGTCCCGCGCATCAGCCCCCTCACGCTGGCTGCGCTGCTATTCACCATCGTGGTCATGTTCAGCCTGAAGGGGAACCTCATCGTTACCATCCCGCTGGACGTGGTGCGCATCGCCATCCCGCTGGTGTTCTACTTCGTGATCATGTTCCTGGTCAGTTTCTGGATGGGGCACAAGATCGGCGCGGACTACGGCAAGACCACGACGTTGGCCTTCACCGCCGCCAGCAACAACTTTGAACTCGCCATCGCGGTGGCGGTGGCCGTGTTCGGGATTGAGTCGGGCGCGGCGTTTGCCGCCGTCATCGGGCCGCTGATTGAAGTGCCGGTGATGATCGGGCTGGTAAACGTGGCGTTTGCGCTGCGGAAGCGCCTGTACGCGCCGAAGGCCGAGGTAGCGGCAGCGGGGTAACCCGGGAGCACGGGCAGGGGGTAGGCGGCCAACCTTCCCCCGTTCCGGTCAGGGCTATTCGCGAATCACGCCTAACGTGCGACGCACCTCCGAGGTGCGTCGCACGTTGAGCGTGGGGATAGCCGCCCTGCGCGCTACCCCAGCCTGCGCCGATTTGGGCAAGAGGCGTGATCGTGGTATAATGTTTCGTCGGTGCGTCCCAGGCCGTCGTGGTTGCATTTCCGGCCACATCTGGCAGGAGCACGGCCCGCACTGACATGGCAAACAGGCAGCCGAGGGACACTCCCGGCTGCTTTTGTACGCGTGCAATCCGATCATGAGGGAGGCTTTTGAGATGACCAAGAAGTGGGTGTACTTGTTCCACGAAGGGAACGCCGGCATGAAAGACCTGCTCGGTGGCAAGGGGGCAGGTCTGTCCGAAATGACCAACGCGGGGCTCCCCGTCCCGCCCGGGTTTACCATCACCACCGAAGCCTGCAACGCCTACTACGCCTCGGGCAAGAAGTTCCCCGAAGGCATGTGGGAGCAGGTCCTTGCCGCGATGAAGGAAGTGGAGAAGGCCACCGGCAAGAAGTTCGGCGACCCCAAGAATCCCCTGCTGGTGTCCGTGCGTTCCGGCGCGCGGGTGTCCATGCCCGGCATGATGGACACCGTCCTCAACCTGGGCCTGAACCCCGACACGGTGCAGGGCCTCATCGCCCTGACCCGCAACGAGCGCTTCGCCTACGATGCCTATCGGCGCTTCATCCAGATGTTCGGGCGCATCGTCATGGGGATTGACGGGCGAAAGTTTGAGGAGAAACTGGAGGAAATCAAGCACAAGCATGGCGCGCAACTGGACACCGACCTGGACGCCGACGCCATGAAAGAAGTCGTCGCCGAGTTCAAGGCGCTGTACAAGCAGGAAATCGGCGAGGAGTTCCCCACCGACCCGTACAAGCAACTGGAACTGGCCATCGGCGCCGTGTTCGGCTCGTGGATGGGCAAGCGCGCCGTGGACTACCGCAACTTCTACAAGTTGCCCCACGATTGGGGCACGGCGGTCAACGTGGTAACCATGGTCTTCGGGAACATGGGCGACGACTCGGGCACAGGCGTAGCCTTCACCCGCAACCCCGCTACCGGCGAGAAGGTGCTCTACGGCGAGTATCTCCAGAACGCCCAGGGCGAGGACGTGGTCGCGGGCATCCGCACTCCGAAGAAGATCGCCCAACTCGCCCAGGACATGCCCGAAGTGTACAAGCAGTTTGCCGAGGTCGCGGAGAAACTGGAGAAGCACTATCGCGAGATGCAGGACATGGAGTTCACCGTGGAGCGCGGCAAACTGTGGATGCTGCAGACCCGTGCGGGCAAGCGCACGGCTGCGGCCGCGGTCAAGATCGCCGTGGACATGGTGCGCGAGGGCCTCATCACGAAAGAAGAGGCGATCATGCGCGTGGAGCCCAGCCAGGTGAACCAGTTGCTGCTCCCCCGCTTTGACGTGAAGGCGAAGGAGGAGGCCGAGAGGAACGGCCGCCTGCTGGCCAAGGGCCTCAATGCGTCGCCGGGCGCGGCCTACGGGTTCGCCGCCTTTGACGCCGACACCGCCGAGGAGTGGGGCAAGGAGGGCAAGCGCGTGATCCTGGTGCGGCCCGAAACGTCGCCCGACGACGTGCACGGGATGCTCGCGTCGCGGGGCATTCTCACCCAGCGCGGCGGCGCGACAAGCCATGCGGCTGTGGTCGCCCGCGGCCTGGGCCTGCCCTGCGTGGCCGGCTGCGAGGCCATCCGCGTGGACGAGGATAAGAAGCAGTTCACCGTGGACGGCAAGGTCATCAAGGAAGGCGATGTCATCTCCATTGACGGCGGCACTGGCGAGGTCTTTGAGGGCCAGGTGCAAACCATAGACGCCAATTTCGCCGACGAGAAGGATTTGGCGACGCTGCTGTCGTGGGCCGACGAGGTGCGGCGGCTGGGCGTCTGGGCCAATGCCGACTACCCGCGCGACGCACGGCGCGCCCGCGAATTCGGCGCCACCGGCATCGGCCTGTGCCGCACCGAGCACATGTTCTTTGAGGCCGACCGCCTGCCCATCGTCCAGAAGATGATTCTCGCCGAATCCGAGGAGGAGCGCGAGAAGTACCTGGCGCAACTGCTGCCGGTGCAGCGCGGCGACTTTGAGGGCATCTTCCAGGCCATGGACGGCTGCCCGGTCATCATCCGCCTGATTGACCCGCCGCTGCACGAGTTCCTGCCCAGTTACGAAGGGCTTCTGCGCGACGTTACGCGCCTGCAAATGGCCCAGCACAAGCCCGAACTCCTGGAACTGGAGAAGGCCAGCCGCGAGGACGAGGAGTTGCTGGAAGAGGTCAAGCGGGCGGGCAACGGGGATTTGGCCAAGGGAATCCAGGCCGTTCTGCCCGACAAGGTCAAGATGCTCCAGGCCGTGGAGAAGATGCGCGAGATGAACCCCATGCTGGGGCTGCGCGGCATCCGCCTGGGCATCACGTTCCCGGGCATCACCAAGATGCAGGTGCGCGCCATCTTTGAGGCGGCGTGCAACATGGCGAAGCAGGGCGTCGTGGTCAAGCCGGAGGTCATGATTCCCCTCACCGGCCACTACAACGAACTGAAAGTCGTGCGCGAGATGCTGGAACCCATCGCCAAGCAGGTGATGGAGGAGAAGGGCGTGCACGTGGAGTACAAGTTCGGCACGATGATTGAAATCCCGCGCGCGGCGCTGACTGCGGGCGAGATCGCCCAGTATGCGGAGTTCTTCTCCTTCGGGACGAACGACCTGACGCAGACCACCTTCGGCTACTCGCGGGACGACGCGGAAGGCAAGTTCCTGCTCAAGTACGTGGAGGACAAGATTCTGCCCGAGAACCCCTTCCAGGTGCTGGATCGGCCGGGCGTGGGGCGGCTCATCCACATCGCCGTTACCGAAGGCCGCCAGACCCGCCCCGACCTGGAAGTGGGCATCTGCGGGGAGCACGGGGGCGACCCGTCGTCCATTGAGTTCTGCCACGGCGCCGGCCTGAACTACGTCTCCTGCTCGCCGTTCCGGGTGCCGGTGGCGCGCCTTGCGGCGGCCCAGGCGGCGCTGAAAGAAAAGATGACCCTGGAGCGGGATCGGTAGCGCACTCGCTGCCCGCGGCCTGAACGGACACACCGATCGGCAGGGGGCGCCCACCCCCTGCCGATTTGCATTCGTGGAGGATAGAATGCCAAACGTGGAAACTGTACTCGTTGCGTTGGAACCCGTGGCGCGGCTGCTCCTGGTGGTGGTGCTGGCGGCGGCGCTTGGCTGGGAGCGGGAGCGGCGCGGTCGGCCCGCCGGCTTTCGCACCTACATCATGGTGGGGCTGGGTGCCGCCATGTTCACGCTGGTCTCCATCTACGCCTTCCCGGGCAGCGATCCGGCGCGCGTGGCCGCGCAGGTGGTAACCGGCGTGGGCTTCCTGGGCGCCGGCACGATCTTCCAGCGCCAGACCGACGTGCACGGCCTCACCACCGCCGCCGGGCTGTGGGCCGTCGCCGCAATCGCCATGGCCGCCGCGGCCGGTCTGTACCTCATCGCGGTCGTAGGCACGCTGCTGGCGATGCTCACCCTGGCGGCTCTGCGCGGCGTGGAGAGGCGAGCCGTCCAATCGCACGCTGTCCCGCCGGCTCCTCCGGAGGGCGGCGAGGGCGACGCCGACTAGAGGACGCTGACGGCCAGCGCCGCAAGGCCCACAATCCAGCAGTACGCGGCAAACGGCCAGAATCGCCGCCGCCGCACGAACCCCAGCAGGAAGTGGATGGCCAGGTAGCCGGAAATCGCGGCGCTGGCGAAGCCCAGGGCCAGCGGGAACCACGCCGTCGCCCCGGGGGTCGCGATGGCGGGGGCTAACTGGGCAAGGCCCGCGCCCAGGATGATGGGCACCGATAGCAGGAAACTGAACCGCGCCGCCGATTCCCGCCCCAGCCCGCGGAAGATGCCTGCCGCGATGGTCAGTCCGCTGCGCGACAGGCCGGGACAGATGGCTGCCGCCTGGGCCAGGCCGACGATGAGGGCATCGCCCAGGCGGAGCGTCTGCACCTTACGAATGCGAGGATAGGCCCATTCGGCGGCGGCGAGGATCAACCCCGTCCCGATCAGGGAGCCGCCCACCGCCACGGGCGCGGAGAACAGGCTCTCAAAGAAATCTTCCAGCAGGTAGCCGATGACCGCGGCGGGGATGGTGGCAATCAGAATCAGCCAGGCCAGGCGCGCCTGCGGCGTGTCCACCTTCCGTGCGGCCACGCTGCGCACCCAGGCGCGCACCAGGCTCCACAGGTCGTCCCAGAAGTACACGACCACGGCCACGAGCGTGCCCCAGTGCAGCACCGTGTCAAACAGCAGCCCAGGCTGGCCCCACTCAAGCGCCCACGGCACCAGCACCAGATGCCCGGAACTGCTCACGGGCAGAAACTCCGTCAGCCCCTGCACAATGCCCAAGATCACCGCTTGCAAGGAATTCATGAGGGTACTCCTTATCGGAAACTGGGATATGGCAAGCGCGCGAGGCGCGCTACGTGCCCTTGCCTCGCCGCGTGCGCGGAGTATCGGCGCTCGACTTGCGCTTTTTGCCGCGCGCCGCGCGATTCCGGGCGCGCACCTCCTCGTCGGTAACGCGGTATTCGGCCAGAAAGGCCTCCTTGAACAGCGCGAACCTGTCCTCGGCGATGGCCTTGCGGATGTCCTGCATGAGTTGCAGCAGGAAATGCACGTTGTGGATGGTGGCCAGGTGCAGGCCGAGAATCTCATCGCTCATCACCAGATGGCGCATGTAGGCGCGCGAGAAGTGCCGACAGGTGTAGCACCCGCAGCCGTCCTCTATGGGCCGGGGGTCGCGGGTGTACTGGGCGTTGCGCAGGTTGAGGCGACCCGCGCGCATGAAGACCGCGCCGTTCCGCGCCAACCGCGTGGGCAGCACGCAATCAAACATGTCCACGCCGCGCGCGACGCATTCCAGCAAATCCTCGGGCGAGCCAACGCCCATCAGGTAGCGGGGCTTGCGCCGGGGCAGATACGGCTCCAGCGCCTCCAGGGTGCGGTACATGTCCTGCTTGGTCTCGCCCACGCTCAAGCCGCCGATGGCGATGCCCGGAAAGCCCAGGCCCGCGATGAACTCGGCGCTCTGCCGCCGCAGGTCGGGGAAGATGCCCCCCTGGACGATGCCGAACAGCGCCTGGTCGGGGCGGGTGTGGGCTACCTTGCACCGCTCGGCCCAGCGGTGGGTGCGCTCCATGGCCGCTTTGCTGTAGGCGTAGTCCGTGGGCGTGGCGCACTCGTCAAAGCACATGATGATGTCCGCGCCCAGTTGCTCCTGGATGCGCATGACCTTTTCGGGCGTGAAGATGTGCTCGGAGCCGTCCACGTGCGACCGGAACGCGACGCCGTCCTCGGTAACCTTGCGCAGGCCCTCCATGCTGAACACCTGGAACCCGCCGCTATCCGTCAGGATGGGGCCGCGCCAGCCCATGAACCGGTGCAACCCGCCCATCTCCTCCACGACGTCGGGGCCTGGGCGCAGGTAGAGGTGGTACGTGTTGGCGAGGATCAGCGTGGCGCCCAGGGATTCCAGGTCGCGGGGGGCCAGCGTCTTCACCGTGGCCTGCGTGCCCACGGGCGCGAAGACTGGCGTCGGGATGTGGCCGTGGGGCGTGCGCAACAGGCCCAGCCGCGCGGCGGTTTTCGTGTCTTCGTGTTGCAGGTCAAATGAGAATGACATGGGACTCCTTGGAATGGGCCTTTGGCCGCTAGCCTTTGGGGTTGTAGTGTGCTCCCAGCGGGAGGCGATACCCTCAAGGCAGGGCGCTGGCGACTACTCGCGCCGGATTATATCACACCAGCGCGCCGATGCGAAACGTTGCACGCTCGCTGGGCACATGGTACAATAGGGACAAATCGCAGACAGGCAGGTGCACCATGACTATACATGCACATACCTTCTCCATTGTGGCCCGCGACGCGGCCACCGGCGAGATGGGCGTCGCGGTGCAGTCGCACTGGTTCGGTGTCGGCAGGCTTGTGGCCTGGGCGAAGGCAGGGGTGGGCGCCGTGGCCACCCAGGCGCTGGTGGAGGTGGCCTACGGACCGCGCGGCCTGGCGCTGATGGCGCAGGGGATGTCGGCGCCCGAGGCCCTGGCCGCGCTCCTGGCCGAAGACGAGGGCCGCGAACTCCGTCAGGTGGCGATGGTGGACGCGCAGGGGCGGGTGGCGGCGCACACCGGCGCGCGCTGCATCGCCGAGGCGGGGCACCTCGTCGGCGAGGGGTTCTCCGTCCAGGCCAACATGATGCTCAACGACCGCGTGTGGCCCGCCATGTACGACGCCTACCAGCACGCGCAGGGCGACCTGGCCGAGCGCCTCGTCTGCGCGCTGGAAGCGGCGCAGCAGGCCGGCGGCGACGTGCGCGGCCAGCAGAGCGCCGCGCTGCTCGTCGTCCCCGCGCAGGCCACCGACAGGCCGTGGGAGGATGTGGTTGTGGATTTGCGGGTGGAAGACCACCCCGCGCCCATCGCCGAACTGCGCCGCCTGCTCACCGTGCACCGCGCCTACCGCCGCATGAACCGAGGCGACGAACTGCTGGGCAAGGGCGAGGTGGAGGCGGCCCTGGCCGAATACCGCGCCGCCGCCGAGATGGCGCCCGACATCGCCGAACTCCCCTTCTGGCACGCGGTAACGCTGGCCGACATGGGACGGGTGGACCAGGCGTTGCCGATTTTCCGGGACGTGTTCGCCCGCGACCCCAACCTGGCGCTGCTGGTTCAGCGCCTTCCGGCGGCGGGGCTTCTGCGCGACGACCCGCAGATGATGGCGCGCATCCTGAGCGCGAGGCCGGGCGCGTAGGACGGCGCCAGAAGCGCAGGCGGCGATTCGGTTCCGCCGTGTGTTGGCGACCGAGGTGCGACGCACTTCCGGAAGTGCGTCGCACCTGTGCCCATAGCGCGACCA
>JACIWU010000046.1 GCA_014360805.1 Chloroflexota bacterium | reverse complement strand
GCTTCGCCCCTTCAGCCCGATGCTTCCGCGTCGGGCGGCCAGGGCGCTGTCATGGCAGCGTTTGGCCGGATGCCCCTTGCGGGTGTATACTGCAACTACAGCCACATGCTCCTTACGTTCGGACATAGGAAATGGCCAACAAGCGCGACTATTACGAAGTGCTCGGCGTGAGCCGCAGCGCGACAAAAGAAGACATCAAGAAAGCCTACCGGCGCCTGGCGCGCGAGTATCATCCCGACCTGAACAAGGCGCCCGACGCCGAGGCCCGCTTCAAGGAAATCAACGAGGCCTACGAGGTCCTGAGCGACGACGAGAAGCGGGCCGCCTACGACCGCTACGGTCATGCGGGCTTCCAGGGCGGGTTCGCCGACTTCGGCGGCTTCACCGACCCGTTTGACCTCTTTGAGAGTTTCTTCTCGGGCTTCACGCGAGGAACCGCCGGGCGTCGCTCGCCTCGGCGCGGCGCCGACTTGCGCTACGACCTCACCATCTCATTTGAGGAAGCCGTGTTCGGCGCGGAGAAGGACCTGGAGGTGCCCCGCCTGGAAACCTGCAAGCGATGCGGCGGGAGCGGCGCGGAACCCGGCACGTCGCCCATCCGCTGCCCCGAGTGCGGCGGCTCCGGCGAGGTGCGGCGCGTGCAGCAGTCCATCCTCGGCTCCTTCGTGAGCGTAGTAACCTGCCCGCGCTGCGGGGGTGAGGGCGAAATCGTCAACACGCCATGCGCCGAGTGCCACGGACGGAAGCAGGTTCGGGTCGCGCGCAAGATTCACGTCAAGATTCCCGCAGGCGTGGACGAGGGAACCCAGATTCGTCTGGCCGGCGAGGGCGAGCCTGGCCAGTACGGCGGGCCGCCGGGCAACCTGTACGTCGTCATCGGCGTCAAGCCGCACCCCTTCTTCAAGCGGCGCGAGAACGACATCCTGTTGGATCTCTACATCAACGTGGCCCAGGCGGCGCTTGGCGATACGGTCCGAGTACCGACGCTGGACGGCAACGA
The DNA here is from genome assembly GCA_014360805.1 of Chloroflexota bacterium. Taxonomy (NCBI): domain Bacteria; kingdom Bacillati; phylum Chloroflexota; species Chloroflexota bacterium. Next base: position 27,471 of record JACIWU010000046.1, on the reverse strand, counting down.
GACACTGACCATCGCGCCAGGCACCCAGAACGGCAAGGTGTACCGCCTGCGCGGCAAGGGGGTCCCCTACTTGCGGCGCAACGGGCGGGGCGACCAACTGGTTACCATCCACGTCCTCATCCCGAAGGAACTCACGGCCGAGCAGCGCGCGCTGTTTGAGAAACTCGCCCAATCCCTGGGCCGCGAACAGGTGGCCACGGGCAACGGCAAGGGGTTCTTTGAGAAGGTCCGCGATGCCTTTGAGGATGCGTTCGGGTCGGGCTAGGAGGGCGGCGTGGGTTGGCTTGAACTGACCCAGGAGGTGGACGAGGAATCCGCCGAGGCGGTCGTGGAACTGTTCAGCCGCTACTGCCGAGGCAGCGCCGTCGTGGAACAGCAGGTCGGCACCGAAGACGGCGGCGAACCCCTCCCCAATCCCGTAACGCGCATCCGCGCCTACCTTGCCCCCAGCGACGACCAGGTGGAAGTCCTCCTGCGGATCCAGCAGGGCCTGTGGCATCTTTCCCAAATCCACCCACTGCCCGACCTCCAGATCGTGCGCCTGGAGGACAAGGACTGGGAACACGCCTGGCAGGACCATTATCACGTGCTCCGCATCGGCCGCCGCATCGTGATTCGCCCGTCGTGGCGCACCTACGAACCCCTCCCCGACGACATCGTCATCACGCTGGACCCGGGCATGGCCTTCGGCACGGGGCTGCACCCGTCCACGCAACTGTGCGTACAGGCGCTGGAGGATGCCATCCGCCCGGGCATGTCCGTGCTGGACATGGGCACGGGTTCAGGCATACTGGCCATTGCGGCGGCGCTCCTCGGCGCGGCGCGCGTAACTGCCATAGACAACGACCCCATCGCCGTGAAAGCCGCGACCGAAAACGTCCTGGCGAACGGCATGCGCAACCGCATTGATGTCAGACTTGGATCGGTGGAGGCGGTGTCGGGCGAGTTTGACCTCATCGTGGTCAACATCCTGGCCCACGTCATCCAGGAGATGCTGGCCCAAGATTTGGCGCGGCACCTGCGCCCGGGCGGTCCATTCATCGCTGCCGGCATCCTCCAAACCCAGGCCGACGATCTGGAGCGCTCTTTCGCCGTTCACTCCCTTCGCTTGGTGGAGAAGCGGCAGGACAAAGATTGGGTGCTCCTTTGGGCCGAGAAGGCCCGCGAATAGAAGCCAACCCGTACAGTCTGCCGGGAGTGCTGAATGCATCGCTTCTTTGTTCCGCAAGAGGCCTTTGAGCGGGACGAGGTCTCGCTGCCCTCCTCCGTCGCGCACCAACTGCGCAACGTCCTCCGCATGGCTCCCGGGGCGCACATCGTGGTCCTGGACAATTCCGGCTGGGAGTACGAGGCGGAACTGACGGAGATCACCCCCCAGGAAGCGCGGGCGAAGATCGTCTCCCGCTCGCTCTGCGCCACGGAACCCCGCACCAAGATCACCCTCTACCAGTCGTTTCTCAAGGGGCAACGGTTTGAGTTCGTGCTCCAGAAGGGCACCGAACTTGGGATTGTGGAATTTGTGCCCGTCATCAGCGCGCGGTGTGTGGTGTCCAGCCTGGAACACGCGGCGCACAAGGCTGCCCGCTGGGAGAAGATCATCCGCGAGGCGGCGGAACAGTCGCGGCGCGGCAGGCTCCCCACGCTGGCGCCGGCGCTGTTCTTCCGCGAGGCCTGCCTTCGCGCGACCCGCGCAGGCCAGTTGGCGCTGATCCCGTGGGAGGAGGAGGCCGCCACCAGCCTGCGGCAGGCGCTGGAGCGGCTCCCGCGGCCGTTCTCCGTGAGCCTGTTCGTGGGGCCAGAGGGCGGGTTTGACGAGTCAGAAATCGCCGTGGCCCGACAGGCCGGCGTCGTGCCGGTGCATCTGGGCCCGCGCATTCTGCGCGCCGAGACGGCCGGACTCGTCGCTGCGGCCGCGATTCTGTTTGCCTTCGGCGACCTGGGATAGTTGACAAGTGGGCGCATGTGGGTTATAATCGGTTAGAACATAAGTTCTACGCAACCCGCTCTGCCGGGCCTCATCGCTGTCGCTTCCGCCAGCCCGGCGTTCGGCTTGACAGTCGGCATGACGGAAGGAGGCGACCATGAAACGAGAAGAGTTGCTGGCCCTGTGCAAGAAGGCCCGCGACGTGGGCAAGGTGCGCCACGAGGATTTCGTGGACTACGTCATTGGCCTGGAGAAGAAGCGCCGCATCGGGGACGAGTGGGTTACCTCGGAGACGGCCTACATGTCGGTGGACGGCAAACTGGCCATGGCCAATGAAGACCACCGGCTCCAGGGCAAACGCCTGGACTTTGAGGATCCCGTTGTGCTGTTCAACAGCGACGAGCAGTTGACGCTGATGGTAACGGTGGTGAGCGAAATCTACGGGCGGCGGCACGGCATCGCCACGTCGCGCAAGGTCGGGGGCAGCCCCGTGGAACGCGAATTCCCCTGGGAGGTGGCCGAGACATCGGCCATCGGGCGCGCCCTGTCGGCCATGGGCTACGGCCTGCTGCCGGGCGCGGGGCTGGCTTCGGCCGAGGACATGGAGCGGGTGATAGCCCGCGAGCAAGTGCGCGAGGCCCCGCCTGGGGCCCGCCCGCGGACGCCGTCCTCTCGCCGCCCGGGCACCCTCACCGACTTTCAGAAGGCCGAACTCGTGCGGCTCTACCGGGAGATGCACGGCGAGGCGGATGACACCGCGGCGCTGGAAGGGGTGAAGGCGCGCTTCCAGGAGAAATTCGGCCACGACCTGGACGCGGCGACATACCGCGAAGGCCAGGACATGATACGCTTCCTCAACGAGGAGATGCGCGCCCGCAAGCCCCCGCAGGCGTAGGAGACTCGCCCCCGACGCGCAGGGGGACAACGGAACCGGCGAGCACATGCCCGGAGCACGAAGTCTGCGAAGAGGTGCGAAAGGCACGGACTCCCTTTCGCGCCCTTCGCGCGGGCTTGCGGCTTTCGCGCTCCAAACGCCGCCCCTGTTACGCTACTTGCCGATGCAGAAGTTGGAGAAGATGCTGTCCAGCAGGTCAGGGGTGATCGTTTGGCCGGTGATCTCGCCCAGCGCGTCCAGCGCGGCGCGCAGGTCTATGGCGACGAAGTCTGCCGGCAGGCCCTGGCGCAGGGTGGCCTGGGCCTTCTCCAGGTGATCCAGCGCGCGGGCCAGGGCCTCTTTGTGGCGCACGCTGCCCACCAGGACGCCATCGCCGGCCAGCACCTCGCCCCCAAGGGCCAGTTTCAGCATGGCGGCCCTTAAGTCGTCCAGCCCCTCACCGGTCAGCGCCGAGATGCGCACCCGCGGGGCGTTGGGCAGGAATCCCTCAAGGTTCGCGACGGTCGGCAGGTCGCACTTGTTCACCACCGCGATGCTCGCCCGACCCTGAGTCAGTTCGGCGATGGCGGCATCCTCGGGGCGAAGCGGCTCGCTCCCGTCCACGACCACCAGCACCAGGTCGGCCTGGCGCACAGCCCGTCGGCTCCGCTCAATCCCCAGTTGCTCCACCGGATCGGCCGTCGCGCCCACGATGCCAGCCGTGTCCACCAGGACGAAGGGCACTCCCTTCAGGTTCAGGGTCTCCTCCAGGGTATCCCGCGTCGTCCCCGGTATCGGAGTAACGATGGCGCGGTCCGTGCGCAAGAGGGCGTTGAGCAGGCTGGATTTGCCCACGTTGGGCCGGCCCACGATGGCGGTGCGGATCCCGTGGCGGTAGATGATGCCCTGGTCCGCGCCGCGCAGCAGGTTGCGGAGCATGTCGGCACCGATGTTCAGCACGGGGCCAACATCCTGCGGGGGCACTTCGTCTTCCACGAAGTCAATGGTGGCCTCCAGGTAGGCCAGCACCGACAGAAGGCACGCGCGCACGCGCCGTACCTGTGAGGACAGGCGCCCCTCCAGTTGGCCCACGGCCAGGCGCAGCGCCGCGTCGGTGTGCGCATTCACGATGTCCAAGACCGCCTCGGCCTGCGCCAGGTCTATGCGGCCGTTCACAAACGCGCGCAGGGTGAACTCCCCCGGCTCGGCCAGGCGCGCCCCCTCGCGGAGCGCCAGTTCCAAAATGCGGCGCAGGGCCACGATGCCGCCGTGCCCGTTGATCTCCACGATGTCCTGGCGCGTGTAGGTTCGGGGCGCGGGCATGTAGGCCACAAGCACCTCGTCCACGCGGGCGTCGGTGGCCGGGTCCACGATGAACCCGTGGCGCAGGCGGAAGGCAGGCCACGGCGCGGCGGCGCGCCCGCGCGCGGGCCGAAACAGCCGCCGCGCAATGGGCAGCGCGTCGGGGCCGCTCATGCGCACGATGCCGATCCCGCCCTGCCCAAGGGGTGTGGAAATCGCCGCAATCGTGTCATCCAGGCTCTTCATGGCTCACCTCACGCCGCCTATTGTAGCGCTTCGCGCAGCGGCGCGCAATTGCGAGTGGCCAGCCGCTGACTACAGTTCACCGCCGAGCAGGCGGAGAACATCAGGTGCGACGCACTTCCGAAAGTGCAGGTTTCCATACCTGCCCACTGCCCACGCGGCGGCTATGGAAAGCCGCCCTACGGACGATTCACCGCCGAGCGCGCGGAGACCACAGAGATTTCCCCTGAAATCTCCGCGTTCTCGGTGCTCTCTGCGGTGAGAACACTAGGTGCGACGCACTTCCGGAAGTGCGTCGCACCTGATATGGAAAGCCGCCCTACGTGTCTACGTGTATTCTCCATTCGTGAGGATTCGCGTTATTCGTGGATAGCGTAGGGCAGGTTTCCATACCTGCCCGTGGTCTTGGGAATCCGCGAACGCGAAGGCGCGAGGGGCACCGCCTAGGGAATGAGCGCGCGGCTCGGCTGGTAGATGGAGCGGTAAGCCGCGTACTGGCCCAGGATGGCCTTGAGGTACGTTTGCGTCTCGGCGACGGGGATGGTCTCCACGAACAGGTCGGGGTCGTAGTCCTGCATCTGCGATAGCCAAAGGCGGGCGTAGCCGGGGCCGCCGTTGTAGGCCGCCAGCGCCGCCAGCGGGTCGCCCCCGAAGTCGCGCATCTGGCGGGCCAGGTACCACGCGCCGAAGCGGACGTTGACCACCGGGCGCAGCAAATCCTCTCGCCGAAAGCCCCGCTCGCCCAATTGGAGCGCGATCCACTCGCCCGTTGGTGGGATCACCTGCATCAGCCCCAACGCCCCCGCCCAGGAGCCGGCGACAGGGTCAAAGCGGCTCTCCTGACGCACAACTGCGAAGACCAATAGCGGGTCCAGACCGTTGCGGGCCGCGTGATCCAGGATGAGTTCGGCGTAGTACGTGGGGTAGGCCAGGCGCCACAGGTAGCGCGGTACGTCGGAGCGTGTCCCCGACGGCGACAGCGCGATCACCCGCTCGGCGCACGCGATGGACTGCCGGTATAGCCCCGCATCGCGCAGGTACTCGGCCATCTGGAAAAGCGCGAGGGGGGCGTCCTTCCAGCGGGCGCGAACGGCGCTGAATCGCTCCGCGGCTTCCTCCATCAGCCCGAGGGCCGCGAAAGCCTGGCCCTTGCGGAAATCCAAATCCCCCGCCAGGTCGTCCGGCAGGCGGTCAAACGGATACGGCTCGCCGTGATTCGCCCAGGCAATGAGCCACGAGAGGCACGCGGCGCGCTCGGATGCCTCGTCGGCCGCCAGCAGCAGGTTGCCGGTCGGCGGGAGGATGGCATCCTGCGCGTGGAGTATGCTCGTGGCGCGCAGGGCGTAGTAGTCGGCGACTTGGCCCTCGGCCAGGGCGCGCAGGTGCGGTTCGGCCAGGTCGGGCTGGCCGGCCATCAGCGCCGCCTTCGCGGCCCAGAAGCGCGCCGCAGAGGCCACGTCCGACGCGGGATAGCGGCTCAGCAACTCCTCGCACACCACCTGCGCCTCGGCGAACCGCCTGTCCTGATAGTAGAGGAGCGCCGCCTGGAACATGGCGTTGTCCGCGCCATCGTCGCTCGGGTACAGGCGTTGCAGCCAGAGGTAATCCGCGGCGGCGGTAGCACGGTCGCCCTGGGCAACTGCGGCCTGGGCGCTGCGCCACAGGGCCTGGGGCGCGGTGCCGCACGACGGGCAAATCTCCTGCGCCTGCCGGTAGGCGTCGCGCGCCTCCGGCAGTTTGCCGGCCTTCTCCAGTGCCCGCCCCTGCGCCATGAGGACTTTGGCCTGGAACACCGCATCCTTGCTGGCCGCCCGCGCCTCGTCCAACGCAGCCAGAGCGCCGTCGTAGTCGCCCAGGGCCACGCGCGCCAGGCCCAGGTAGTACCCGATGTCCGGCCGCCTGGAGGCATCGGCGGAAACCAGCGCGCGCCCGAAAGCCTCGGCCGCCGCCTGATAGGCCCCGTTCTGGTAGTCTATCAGGCCACGCCGAAACTCGTCCACCGCCTCGCCGGCCTGGACCAACTCCACCAGCGCCAGATACGATTCCCGCGCCGACGCAGACGCTTCTGTGGCCGCCCGAAATTCGCCCAGAGCCGCCTTCTCGTCGCTGTCGCGCAGGGCCAGCCCCTTCAGGTAGTGGACCTTCGCGGCCAGTTCGGGCGACGAGGCCAGGGCAAGCAGCGCGTCGTAGGTCTGCACCGCGTCGGCCGCCAGCCCGGCATCCAGTTGGACGCGCGCAATCTTCTCCAGCAGGCGCACCCGCGCTTGACCGTCTCCCGCGGCGGCTTCCCGATAGGACGCGATGGCCTGCTCGGGATCGCCCAACTGCACGTAGGCGTCGCCGTTGAGTTCGTGGAACCATGCTGACAGCACCCCCGTCGCGGTGATAAGTCGTGTCTGGTACTCAATGGCGCGCGCCCAGTCGCCTGCATCTCGGTACGCCGTGGCGAGAACCGACAGCGCCCTGGCCTGCGCCGTCGCGTCGGCGAACTCCGGCTCGACCAGGGCAGCGGCGGCCTCCTGGGGCTTGCCCAGCGCGATGAGGCCCTGCGCCAGGAGCAGGCGCGCCTCAGGGGCGAGGACGGGCGACCGATCGCGCACCTGCGTCGCCAGCGACACCGCCCGGTCCCAGTCGCCCGCCTGGTAGGCGTACCTGGCCGCATCCAGCAGCGCCTGCGGCGAAGGGGTGGGCGTCGGCGCAGGCGGGGCGGCGGTGGGCGAGGGAGCAGGCGTGGGCGCGGGCGTGCGCTCCGCCGGACGCATGGGCGCGAAGCACGCCCCAAGCGCCACGGCAGCCGCAATCAGCGCGAGCATTCCCATCCAAGGCAATCTGTCCCTGCGAGCCATGCCGATGATTATGGGTGCGAGAGGGCCTGCTGTCAAACCACGTTCGCCGCCGCGCGTGGGAAGCAGGTTGCTCACGCGAAGACACAAAGACACGAAAGTCCTTTCTTTGTGTCTTTGTGTGGAAAAGAATGCCTCATACGAAGACACAGAGAAACCCCGCCCAGATCTTGACATAGAACGAATGTTCGTGTATAATAGGATCAGGAGCGGCGGCCAAGCAGCGCCGCTGCCGAAGGAGGTTCACATGGCCCTTTCTGAGCGCCAACAGCGGATTCTCGCGTTCATCCGCCAATACACCGCCGAGAAGCACTACCCGCCCACCATCCGCGAAATCGGGCAGGCAGTGGGCATCTCTTCCACCTCCGTCGTCAACTACAACCTGAACATCCTGGAGCGCGAGGGGTACATCCTGCGCAACCGCGACATCTCACGGGGCATCCGCCTGGCCCGCGAGGAGCGCACCTACGCCGCGCCCGTGCGCATCCCGCTCGTCGGCGTCATCGTCGCCAGCGCGCCCGTGCCCATCCCCGACAGCGACTTCGCCATGCTGGGCGAGGATGAGGTCGTGGAACTCACCCGCGACATCATCAGCGACGAGCGCGGGCTGTACGCCCTGGAAGTGCGCGGGAACTCCATGGTGGACGCCCTCATCCACGACGGCGACCTGGTCATCATGCGCCACCAGAAAGAAGCGCAAAACGGGGACCTGGTGGCGGTCTGGCTCAAGGACGAGAAGGAGACTACCCTCAAGCGCTTCTACAGGGAGAAGGACCGCGTCCGGCTTCAGCCCGCCAACCCGACGATGGAGCCCATCTACGTGCACCCGGCCAACGTGGAAATCCAGGGCAAGGTGGTGTTGGTCATCCGGCGGCTGGATCGCGTCGCCTAAGTTTAAATTTTCGTGCACAACGTCCAAACCTCTTGACATAGAACGCATGTTCTAGTATAATGGGCTAGAACATGCGTTCTATTTGTTTCGGGTCAGGAGGTTTGCCATGAGTCCCGAACCACTCACCCAGTCGCAAGAAGAGTTCTGGAGGAAACTCCAGCGCTACGTGCACAAGCACGGGTTCGCCCCAACCTACGAGGAGATGGTAGCCGAATTCGGCCTGAAGACCAAGTCGCACGCGGTACACTACGTGCGGCAACTGGAGCGCAAGGGCTACATCCACCGCAAGGCCAACTCGCCGCGTGCTTTGGAGATCGTCCCCCGGCCCTTCGCTGTGCCCTTTTGCGGGAAGGCATCGGCCGGCACCGGCATCAACTTCACCGACGTCATCGGCACGGTGGACGTCCCGCCGAGCCTGTTCGTCCCGGCCGACAACCTGTACGCTGTGCAGGTGGAGGGGAACTCGCTGGAGGATGCGATGATCCGCCACGGCGACCTGCTCCTCGTCCTGGCGACCGAGCGCGTGGAGAACGGCCAACTCGCCGTCGTGCGGGTGCCCAGCGACGAGTTCCCCGACGGCGCGTGGCTGTGCAAGCGGTTCTACCTGCGCGGCGCGCTGGTGGAACTGCACTCCGAGAACCCGCACTATCCGCCCCGCTTTCTGCCCGCCCAGGATGTGCAGGTGCAGGGCAAGGTGGTGGGCGTCATCCGCAGCGAGTATTGGAACGGCGAAGCCGGCGTAGCCTAGGAATGTCCAGGAGGGAATCCCATGTCCATCTGTGAGTACCGTTCGGTTGACAAAGAAGGCCGCGTCATCTGCCAGAAGATCCGCGAGGGCGACCGCGAAGTCTCGCCCAACCTGTGCCGCACCTGCCCGGCGCGGCAATCGGGCTGCGAACACCTGCGGTTCACGTTGGCGAAGACCGAGCCGAGTCCCATCGTCGTTCGCTACGCCACGGGCCGCGTGGAGGTGTGGAACAACGAGCCGCCGGCCATTCGCTTCCACACCGCTGCCTGCGCCCTCAAGGTCGCGCCTGTGCAGAGCGCAAGCCAGTGCCTGGCGTGCTCGGCGCGGACGTGCCGTGGCGTGCAGGAAGCGGAACCGGCTGCGCGCGCCGGTAACATCCTCGTGTTCCCCCAGCCGGTGGCGGCGGTTTCCTAGCGCGGGAGGCGCGCCATGAGTGCCTTTCACCAGGTCTTGAACTACCAGGCCGACCGCATTGAGGATGTCCTGTACAGCCACCGCCTGCCGTCGCGGGTCAGCGGCGGGTTCGTAACGCCGCGATTCGTGCGCTTCCGCGTGTCGCTGCCCATGGGCGCCAAGGTGCGGCAGGTGGCGAACCTGGCCGAGGAGTTGGCGCTGTCGCTGGGCGTGCCGTCGTGTCGGGTGTTCCGCCAGAACGGCGAGGTGCACGTGGAGGTGCCCAGGGAGCGCGGCGACGTGGTGCACCTGCTGCCCCTGTGCGCGCGGCTCACGTCCGTGCCGCCGCACACGGCCGTGCTGGGTCTGGACGAGCGCGGCGCTCCGCTGTTGTTGCGCCTGTCCAGCCCCGACGTGGCCCACGTGCTCATCGCGGGCACCACGGGCAGCGGCAAGACGGAACTGGCCCGCGCCATGATCGCCTCGCTTGCGCTGTTCAATCGCCAGTCGGCGCTGCAAATGGTGCTGATTGACCCGAAGTGGCGGGGGTTCGCGCCGTTCTCCGATTTGCCGCACCTCCTGTTCCCCGTGGTGCGCCGTACCGAGGAGGCGCTGAGCGTCCTGCAGCGCCTGGTGGCCGAGATGGAGCGCCGCGATGCCGAAGGGCGAGACCTGCCCCGCGTGGTCGTCTTCATTGACGAACTGGCCGACCTGGTATCGGTGGGCGGGCGGCCTCTGGAGGAGGCGCTAACGCGCCTGGTGCAGCGCGGGCGCGGCGCGGGCGTCCACGTGGTCGCGTGCACGCAGAAGCCCACCGCCGCCGTCATCGGTTCGCTGGTCAAGAGCAACTTCCCCGTGCGCATCGTGGGCAGCGTTACAAGCCCCGAGGACGCGAAGGTGGCGACCGGCATCGCCGGCACTGGGGCCGAGCGCCTGCTGGGGCGGGGCGACTTCCTGCTGGTCGCCAAAGGCCAGATTATCCGCCTGCAGGGGGCCTACATCTCGGCGCCGGAAACCGCGCGACTGGCGACGAACGGCTTTCGGACCAGGCCCGCGATTCGCCTGTTGCCGGGCGGCAAGCGGGCGACGGGTTTTGTGCCGCGCCTGGTGGACAAGGTTACCAGTGGGCTTGCGCGCGGGTCGTGAGCATCAGAACTCATCTTTCTGGAGGTTTGGGCGTGAAGAAACTCTGGTTCTTGGCCGCAGTGTTCCTGGCGGGGCTGGGCGTGGTCATCGGCAACCGCATGTCCACCGAGGCCATGGGCGTCGTCGTCGGGGTAGTGCTGGGGGTGGCCGCCAGCATCCCCATGGTGCTGATCATCCTCCTGTTCCTGGCCCGCCGTGAGAAGAAGGACGAGGAGCGCAAGCAGGCAGGCTACCCGCCGGTTATCGTTGTGGCGGGCGGCGGGCAAGCCCAGCCCATGCGAATGCCCTACCTGCCGCCAACGGCGAACTATGGCGGCGAAGGGCAGCGTACCTTTACCCTCATCGGCGACGAAGACACCGTGTCCATTGAGCCTGGGCGCGGGGGAGGACTCCTATGAGAATCGGCTTGCTGTGGTACGATGGCGACCCGAAGAAGGCGCTGGAGCAGCGCGTGCGCGAGGCGATGGAGCGCTACCGCGAGAAGTTCGGGCGCGCGCCCAACACCTGCTACATCCATCCCGCCGACCTCAACGGCCACACGCTGGCGCTAGAAGGGGTGAGGGTGTTGGCCGCATCCAACATCCTGCGCCATCACGTTTGGGTGGGCTACGACGACGAGGCGCAGAACCGCGCGGCTTAGGCCGCGATAGGTTCAGGGAGCGGGGCGCGGGGCTGGCCTCGCTCCCTTTTTCTTTGCGCATGAGTGCTTCATCGGCACAGGCTGGCCACGAGGAACTCCAGCGCCGCTTCGGGTTCCTGGATGCCGGTTTTGATCTCCATGTCGGTCTGCAGCAGCAGGCGGTAGGTCGCCTTCAGGCTTTCGGCGGAGCCGCGCCGTGCGGTCTCCATCCGCTGGCGCAGTCGCCACGGATGCACCCCCAGCCGCGCGGCGATGCGCTCCTCGCTGTAACCCTGGTCGGCGAGCGTCCTCGCCTGAATCAGTAGCCGGTACTCGCTCACCATCAGGCCGAAGATGCGCAGGGGAGGCTCGCCCTCGTGGAGCAGTCGGCGCAGCGTGTCCAGCGCCGCGCGAAGGCGCTTCTGCGCGATAGCGTCAATGAGATCCCACACGACGGCTTCGCGGGCCAGCGGCACCAATTGCCGAACGTCCCCCAGGGTGATGAGGCCCTCGGCGCAGTAGGCCGCCAGTTTCTCCAGTTCGGAATCCATGAGGCGCAAATCGCTCCCGATGAGTTCAACGAGGGCGTTCACCGCCGCTTCGTCTATGCGCGCGCCTTTGGCCTTGGCGCGGGCGCGTATCCACGCGGCCAGTTGGGCCTCTCCATCGCGGCTGCGCGGGTTCGGGAGGATGAAGGTCTGGCGGCGGCCCTTGTCGGGGTGCTCGGCGAGGAGCGCCACGAACGGGCTTTTGCTGGGGAGGAGCGCCGACTCCAGGAAGACCAGGTGCGTCGTGGGCGGGAGCGCGGGCAGATACTCCAGCAGACGCGCGCGGTAGTCCTTCTGAGCGGGACCAACCGTCGGCTCGGCCTCTTCGCCCTCTTCCTGCTCGGCGGCGCTGGGCTTCCTCCGTGGCGGCGCGTGAAGGCGGGTGAGCAGGCCCTTGACGATGACAAGCCGCGCGTTGCCGAAGAACGGGATGCTGTCGCACGCGTGTCGGAGTTCTTCCAGCGACACCGCCGCGCCGTCAAGGACGCTCGTGTTCAGGCTCACGATGTCGGCGGGGCCGAGTTCCGCCTTCAGCGCCGCCAGTGCCTCGTCGCGCGAGAAGTCGTCGTCGCCGTCAAAGATGTAGAACATGCTCAGTCGCGCTCCAGGATCACGCGGTGCGCCACCATGCGGCCTGCCTCCAGCCGTTCCACGCGCGCGATCTGCACGCCCTCAACGTTCGCGTCTGTGGTGAACTGCTGCTGGACGGCGAGACCCAGCGGCTGGGCCACCAGCGCCGCCAGCGTCGTGGCCGTGATGACCGCCGGCAGGTCGGCCAGGGAGCGTTTGCGGCGGAGCCCCAGCGTGGCGAAGGCGGCCAGCCCCGCCAGGATGCCCGTCGTGGCGATGCCCGTTCCGCACCGCGGGTGGATGGCCAGTTCGCTTTCGCCAGCCCGCAGCCGCGCCAACGCCTCGGACACGGCGTCGGCCACCGTCTGCGTGTCTACCTGGCCGTAGATGTAGAAGCCGCGCGGGGTGCTCCTGCCCACAAAGTGGCGCGAAGGGTCGCTGCGGGTGAGCAGGTGAATGGTCGCATGTTCCAGCGCGTGGTTCTGGCGAATCCGCCGCAGAGGCTCAAACTCCAGGATGTTCATCGTTCTTCCTCCCCAATCTCCACGTGGAACGAGTGTACTACAAAGCGCGGCGGTGCGCAAGCGAAAGTTGTGGTATAATGAGAACGAGTTCGGCACTCATGCACACGACACCCCCGAACTCCTGGGTTCGCCATTTGCGGGATCGCCAAGGAGGTGTGCGATGCGACGGTATGTGTCCTTGTTCGTCTGCGCGGTGCTGATGTGCTTGCTCATTCCCTCGCCGGCTGTGGCCCAAATCCCCCACCCGGCGTTGGGGTTCTGGCCGGGGTTCCGCTTCCTGCCGGTGGGGCAAATCGCCGAAGTCCAGGTGCGGGCTTCGGCCATCGTGAACCTCTATGGCTGCGAGGTAGAGGTGCGGTACGACCCCGCCGCATTGGAAGTGCAAGATGCCGACCCCAACACCGATGGTATCCAGGTGGTCGTGGGTGAGGTGTTCGGCGGCCGCACGGCGTTCGTGGCGCTCAACCAGGTGGACGCGGGGGCGGGCGTCATCCGTTTCGCGGCCACCCTCCTGGAGCCGGCGCCTCCCATCCAGGGCAGCGCGACGCTCATGCGCGTGCGCTTCAAGGCCCTGGCCCCTGGACCCACCATGCTTCGCTTCGGGCGCGTCATCCTGGTGGACGTGGGCGCGCATGTCATAGATGCACGGCTCGTGGATGGGGGGATGTGGCTGGGGCCGATCCGCTAGGGGCCGGCCTCAGGCGCCGAGCAGCACAAGAGCGCGCCCCTGCGCGTGGGTACAGGCTTGCGATCGGGAGCGCGCTCTCTGACGTTCGGCTCGGTTTCTACTGCGAGGGGGCGGCCTTGCGGCGGCGGGAACGGCGCACCGCCCACACGATGAGCACCACCGGCGCCGCGATGAGCGCCAGCACCGGCACCCCATAGACCACCAGCCAGATCAACCCGTCCACCAACACCTGGCCGGTCTGGGTGAGCGCGCGGAAGGCGTCGCGCAGCGTCTTGAGCGGCTTCCAGCCGGGTTCCACAATCGGCTTTTCCAGCGGCTCCGGCCAGATGTCCACGCTGATGGTCGCCATGGCCGTCATGGTGTCCAGGTATTGCTGGCGGCCCTGCAGCATCTCAATCTGCTCGCGAATCTGGGTCAACTCGCGGAAGATGGCCAGCACGTCCTCGGTCTTGCCCGTCTTCTCACGGGCGGTCGTCAACAGTTCCAGCAGTTCCTTCTCGGTGGCGCGCAGGTTGCGCAGACGAGACTCAATGTCGGTGTATTCCTGTGTAACGTCCTCGCCGGAAATGGATTCGGCGTCCACCTTGATCGCCTGGGCGCGAATCCGCTGGAGCGCGGCCTGGAGTTGGTCAGCAGGCACGCGGAGCGTAACCTGCGCCCGCAGTTGTTCGGTCTCGCGCCATGCGTTGGACGTTACCACGTAGCCGCCCAGTTCCTTCGCCAGGCTCTGCACCGCGTCCAGCACCGCTGCCGTGTCCTTGACGGTGATCTTCAGGCTAGCCGTCTGGATGACTTTGCGCGCCTCCACGTCCGAGACGAGCGAGGCATTCCCCCGTCCGCCATCGGGCTGGCCCGGGGCGGGGGCCGGCACCATCGTGGGAGCCACCGGCGGCAGTTCGCCGCCATAGGTGCTTTTGGTTGCGCCGTCCTGAACCGGCGTTGCAGGAGACCCGCACGCCCCCAACAGCGTCGCAACCATCACCGCGCCGATGACCCAAGCCCATCGTTTCTTGGCCATGCTCTCTCCTCCTTGCTCCACCCCGGCACGTTTGTCCGCAGCCGCAATATTCGGAATGAGGCGTCGCGCCACGGGTGGGTTTGCCATCCTTGAGACGCCGAGAAGCGCCTGGAAGTTCCCGCTACCAGCCGAACGAGAGCCGCGCGATGAGCCGTCGGGGCAGGTCGCGCTCGTCCATCCTGCGCTGGGTCTCCTCAATCGGGTAGGGCTGCCGGTGGAAGGTGAGCGTCATGGCGTCGGTGTCCAGCATGGCGTAGGCGGCCAGGGGAATCCCATCGCGGGGCTGCCCTACACTGCCAGGGTTGATGATCATGCGCGGGGCGTCGTCCAGCGCCAGCGACCCATCCGGCCGGGGGGAATACGTCCGGCATCGGGAGCCGTCGTCGGTGAGCGCGAAGATCATCGGGACGTGGGTGTGCCCCACCAGACAGTACGGGGTGTCAAAGTGGGCGAAGTTCGCGCGGGCTACCGATGGCTGTAGGATGTACTCCCATATCGGATAGCGGGGGCTTCCATGCACCAGGGTGAATTGGCCGATGACCAGTCGCTCGGGCAACTGCGCCAGGAAATCCCGTTCCGCTGGCGACAGTTGCTCGTAAGTCCAGATGACCGCCTGCTGCGCGTCGGCGTTGAACTCGTCCAGGTCAAGCCGTTTGGTTGCCGCCCAGTCGTGATTGCCGGCCACGGCGACGAAGGGGAGAGAGCGCAGACGCTGGATGCACTCGCGCGGGTCGGGGCCGTATCCGACAATGTCTCCCAGGCACCACACCTGATCGTAGTCGGTGGCCGCCTGGAGCACAGCGTCAAAGGCCGCGAGGTTCCCATGGATATCGGATACGATCAGACACCGCATTCTGCATCCCAGGGGGTAAGTTGCCCGCATGATACCACAGGTGGCCGTGGGCGTCAAGAAAGCGAACGGCGAAACGGTTCAAGGTTGTAACCGCGAATGGGCTGTATCCACGAATAACACGAATCTACACGAATAGGGCCGCGAGATTGCTTCGGCGCTGCATGCCCTCGCGATGACGGTCGCCAACGGTCTTTGGAACCGAGGCAACCCTGGGGCAAGGATGAGCGCGCATCGTTAGGTTTGCGGAGCAGGACCCACCTCACCCATCCCCACCCTAGCCCTCCCCTTTCCTCTCCGCGCGCGGAGAGGGAAGGGGAGGGTATGGGAGGGGTTAGGTGAGGTCAAGCGCCGCCCGCCTTCTCAGGGTTGACCCATCGGCTGGCCTGTGCTATCATGTATCCATCGGAGGGGACGGATGTCCAAAGCGGACGAGCAACTGATTCAGCGGCTGAAACAGGCGCCCGCCGACGACTTCTATCTCATCCTGCGCGTTTCGGGCGACGTGGCCGAGGTGGCCCAGCGGCTACGCGCCGCGCCCGTTGAAGTGAGGCACGCGCTGCGTCTCATCGGCGCGGTCGCCGTGCGCGCCCAGGGCAAGGAAGCCTTGCGCCTGCTAGACGAACCGTGGCTGGTGCGGATGGAGGAAGACCGCCCCGTCCGCGCCCTTCCGTAGTGCATGCAAACACTTGGCCGGCGAGGAACGTATGGAAGGTGAGAAGATCAGCAAAGCCCTATCGGCCGCGATGCTGCAAAGGCCCGAGGCCGAGCCGCTACCTGTCATCGTAAAGTACCGCCGCGAGCCTTTGGCGGCGAAGGCGCTGGTCAAGGGGGTTGCGCCCACCTACCAGTACACCCTGATTCCCGCCGCCGCGATGCGCCTCAACCGTGAGCAGATCGCCTGGCTTGCGGAGCAGGCCAGCGTGGAGCACCTGTGGCTGGACATGCCGGTGCACGCCCTGCTGGACGAATCGGTGCGCGTCATCCAGGCCCCTGCGGTGTGGCAGGCGGGCTTCCGCGGGCAGGGGATGCGCATCGCCGTGCTGGACACGGGCATTGACCCGCACCACCCGGACGTGGCCGGGCGCATCGCGGCCACCGCCACGTTTGTCGGCCAGTCGTACTACGACGACAACGGCCACGGCACCCATGTGGCCAGCATTGCCGCCGGCAACGGCGCGGCAAGCCACGGCCTCTACGTGGGCGTCGCGCCCGAGGCCAGCCTGTACATCGCCAAAGTTCTCGCCTCGGACGGGAGTGGCATGATGAGCGATGTGATGGCCGGCGTGGAGTGGGCCGTGGAGCAGCGGGTGCATGTCATCGGGCTTTCGCTGGGGAGCAGCGGCCCGTGCGACGGCACCGACGCCCTGAGCGCCACCTGCGACGCCGCGGTAGAGCGAGGCGTCGTGGTGTGCGTGGCCGCGGGCAATTCGGGGCCTGGGCGCTATACCGTCGGGTCGCCCGGGTGCGCGCGCCAGGTCATCACCGTCGGCGCGTCCGACGACCACGACCAAGTGGCCTCGTTCTCCTCGCGCGGGCCCACCAGCGACGGCCGCGTGAAGCCCGACATCGTGTTCCCGGGCGTGGGCATTGTGGCGGCGCGCGCGGCCGGCACCGCCATGGGCCAGGTGGTGGACGAGCACTACACCAGCGCGTCGGGGACCAGCATGGCCACGCCCCACGCTGTGGGGGCCGTGGCCCTTCTCCTCCAGGCGAACCCATCCCTCACGCCGCGCGAGGTCAAGGAACTCCTCATGCGCACGGCGCGCAACATCGGCTACGAGGCCAACGCGCAGGGAGCCGGCCGCGGCGACGTGTACCAGGCCTACCTGGGCGAGCCTTCGCCGCCGACGCCCGAGCCGCCACCGACGCCCGAACCCGGCCAGGGATGCCTCACCGCGATCCTGCGCCTGCTGCGTAGGGACACCTAGGGTTTCGCTTGCCATAGGCGCGGATGGCGGGCGTCCCCAAATCTTTTAGGAGGCTACGAAATGAAATGCGCAAACTGTGGACAGGAACTGCCCGAGGGCACGCGCTTCTGCACATCGTGCGGCGCACCCACCGGCGCGAGCGCGGCTCCCAACCCGACCGCCCACCAGGAAGAGCCGCCCTTGCCCAAACTGGACATGGAGTCCGAGCATGTCCGCCATGAGTTCGTCGGCGGCAAGGGGCGCATCTCCTACCGCATTGACGGCACCATCATGCAAGTCGTGAGCATCCAACTGGAGCCGGGCGAGGTCATCTACTCCGAGTCGGGCGGGATGTCCTGGATGAGCGCCAACGTGGAGATGCGCACGCATTCCGGCGGCGGCCTGGGCAAGATGCTCAAGCGGGCTGTGGCGGGCGAATCGCTCTTCATCACCGACTTCTTCGTGAACAACGGGCGCGGCATTGTGTCCTTCGCCTCCGAATTCCCGGGCAAGGTGCTGCCCTTTGACCTGAAAGAGGGCGAAAGCCTGATTGTCCAGAAGGACGCCTTCATGTGCGCCGAGAAGTCCGTGGACCTGGACATGCACTTCCGCAAGCGGCTGGGCACGGGCCTGTTCGGCGGCGAGGGGTTCATCATGCAGCGCCTCACCGGCCCGGGATTCGTCTTTGTGGAGGTGGACGGCGAGGTGGTGGAGTACGACCTGAAGGCCGGCCAAACGCTGAAGGTGGACACCGGCCACATCGCCGCCTACGAGCCGACCGTGGACTTTGACGTAACGCTGGTGAAGGGGCTGGGCAACATCCTGCTGGGCGGCGAGGGCCTGTTCCTGGCCACCCTGCGTGGCCCGGGCAAGGTCTGGCTGCAAACCATGCCCATGTCCAAACTGGCCAACAAGATCGCCCAGTTCATGCCGCAGGTGGGCGGGCGCGGCTCCAGCGGCGGCGTGAACATCAAACTGTTCGGCGACTAGGCAGGGAGCCATGGAATGGCTTTGCGCGGGAGCGGTGATCTGGGTGGCGCTGGCCGTCATCGGGCTGGTGGCCCTGGCGGGGCTGATCTTCCTGCTCGTCAAACTCGGCGTCATCGTGCACTATGCGACCAGGGCGGAGCCGCAGGACACCGGCGACTACACGCTGGATGCCAGCAGTGCGCCAGGCCAGCAAGGGGGACAGCATGACGCATAGAACGGTTCGCATCTCGACGGGCGAGGTTTCGGCGCTGGCCGACCTGAACGACACCCAGACGGCCCAGGCCATCTGGGACGCCCTGCCCATCCGCGCCCAGGCCAACACCTGGGGCGACGAGGTGTACTTTGAGATTCCCGTGCGCATGGGCACGGAGAAGGGCCAGGCCGTGGTGGACCTGGGCGACATCGGGTACTGGGCGCCCGGGCGCGCCTTTTGCATCTTCTTCGGCCTGACGCCCGCCAGCCGCGGCGAGGAAATCCGGCCGGCCAGCCCCGTAACGGTCGTCGGGCGGGTCCGCGGCGATGCGACCGTCTTCCGGCGCGTTCGCGACGGCGAGGAGATCACCCTGGAGCGAGCCGACGAAGCGTAGTCGTATGTGTCTTTCATTGCAACACTCGGCGTCCACCGGTGGGCGCCAGAAATCTCATACCATGGAGGAGAAGATTGGATCGGACTGAGCAGTTGCTGAAGCGGCTGACCGAGGCGAGCGGCGTGCCTGGGTTTGAGGCCGAGGTGCGCGCCCTGATTCGCGGCGAACTGGAGGGCATCGCCGCCATTGAGCAGGACCGCATGGGCAGCATCGTGTGCCGCAAGGATGGGACGCAGCCGTCGCCGAAGATCATGCTTGCCGCCCACATGGACGAAATCGGCTTCATGGTCAAGCAGATCACCAAAGAGGGCCACCTGCGGTTTGTGCCCCTGGGCG
Organism: Chloroflexota bacterium; assembly: GCA_014360805.1. NCBI lineage: Bacteria > Bacillati > Chloroflexota > Chloroflexota bacterium. The sequence continues at coordinate 8,466 of JACIWU010000046.1, read as the reverse complement.
GATGGTGGGAACAGGTGATGCTCGCCCAGCGGGTCATCGTGAAGACGGCCAAGGGCGACATCCCCGGCGTCATGGGGGCCAAGCCGCCCCATATCCTCACGCCCGAAGAGCGCAACAAGGTGGTGGACAAGCGCGACATGTACATTGACATCGGGGCCACGTCGCGCGAGGAAGCCGAACAGGCGGGCGTGCGCCCGGGCGATCCGGTCGTGCCGGTCAGCGCCTTCACACCCCTGGCCGGCGGCAAGACGTACCTGGCCAAGGCGTGGGATGACCGCGTGGGCTGTGCGCTTTTCGTGCAGGCGCTGCAGCGCCTGGCGAGCGAGGAGCATCCGAACACGGTTTACGGCGTGGGCACCGTACAGGAGGAAGTGGGGCTTCGCGGCGCGAAGACGACGGCCTACGTGGTGAACCCCGACGTGGCCATCATCCTGGAGAGCGACATCGCCTACGACGTGCCCGGGATGAAGCAGGACGAGCCGCCGATGGTCTTGGGCAAAGGCCCCTCGCTGGTGGTCTTTGACGCGGGCATGATTCCCAACACGCGCCTTCGCGACCTGACCGTGGAAACCGCCGCGGCCCTCGGCATCCCGCTACAGTTCTCCAGCCTTGAGGGCGGCCGCACCGACGGCAGCATCATCCACCTGCACAACGCGGGGGTTCCGACCATCGTCCTGGGCGTGGCCGCGCGGCACATCCACAGCCACGCCGGCATCATCCACCGCGGCGACTACGACCACCTGCTGGATTTGCTGGTGGCGCTCGTCAAGCGGCTGGATGCGGCGACGGTTGACGCCCTGGTGCAGTAGCACATCGCGGCGACGGCTCGGTTCTATTCTGTGTTGGCGAGCAAGGCGCGACGCACTTCCGGAAGTGCGCCGCACCTGCGCCCATGCCGCGACCAACAGGGTCTGGAACCAAATCTCTACGCTGTGATTTTTGCGCCATGTATGAACCTGTGTTATACTTGCCGACGGCCTGGCACCGAGGGCGCGGCACCGTTTCCCGGAATCGCCGGCAGGCTTCGGCGATTGCGCGAAAGTGAGAAGGGCAGGTGAAACTGGATAGGAAGACCCTGCGCGCCCTGGGCTTAGCATCTGGGGTTGGGTTCTCCATCGTAGGGAGCATTGCGTTTTGGGTTCTCGTGGGCCGCTGGCTGGACACGCACCTGGGGACCGAGCCATGCGCCCTCATCGCAGGTATTCTGATCGGCCTGATCTCCGCGGGCAGCATCCTCTACGAACTGGCCGCGGTGCGCGAGAAGACGAATGACGAAGGGCAGCACAATCTGGATCGCGACGTTGACGACTAGCGGGGCCGCTGCGGCCTTTGCGGCATTGGGCCGACCTCTCCCGGCCAGCATCAGCCTGGGGCTTGCGCTGTGCGCTGCCAACGACCTGTTCTTCGTGCTGGCCCTACGGTTGCTATCCACGCGGATTGCAACGCTGTGGCCCAAAGCCACGGCGTTGCTGTTTCCCCTCGCCTGGATGGCCAAGCAAGCGGTGCTGTTTGTGGGCGCGTATCTGCTGCTCAGCCGGTCCCACCTGCCGGTAGCGCCGTTCGCCCTGGCCGTGGCGGCCTACCAGACCCTGCGCGTGGCCGTCATGATGATCTGGCCCGAGCAGTACGCCCAGTGCTTCGCCCTTGAGCCTTCTGCTACAAAACACGCTCTGACCGGAGGAAAGGCGGAATGAAAATCCACGCACCCCTGGCCGCCGAGACGATTGCTCATCTGGGGCCGATTCCCATCACGAACTCCATGCTCACGTCGGTGCTGGTGATGGCGCTCCTGCTGGTGCTCGCCTGGCTGGCTACCCGCAAGATGCAACTCGTGCCCGGCCGCTACCAGGCCCTTTGGGAAATGGTTGTGGAATTCTTGCTGGACCTGTCGGAGGACACCGCCGGCAAGCGGGTGGGGCGAAAGGTCTTCCCCCTCATCGCGACGTTCTTCATCTTCATCCTGACCGCCAACTGGATGGGACTGCTGCCCGGCATCGGCCCCTCCATCTACGTCAAGGTGGCCGAGTCGGCGGGCCACGGGGCCGAGGAGATCGTCCACGTGCCGCTGTTCCGCGCGGCCAACGCCGACCTGAACATGACGGTGGCCATGGCGCTCCTGTCCATCACCGTCGTGCAGATTTCGGGCATACTGGTCAACGGCATCAAGGGCTACCTCAAGCACCTGGCGACGCCGCCGCTGCTGGCCCCGGTCCACATCGTCAGCGAGTTGTCGCACATCATCTCGCTGGCCGCCCGTCTTTTCGGCAACATCTTCGGCGGCGAGGTGCTCGTTACGGTCATGTACGCGCTGGTGCCTGTGGTGGTGCCGGCTGTGTTCCTGGGCCTGGAGGTGTTGTTCGGGTTCATCCAGGCGCTCATCTTCACCGTGCTGAGCATCGTGTACATCGCCCTGGCCACAGCGGGAGACCACGAAGAACACGGGGAGCAGGCTCACGCCGCCCCCGCTCACTGAGCGATCACCCTGCGACCGGACCCGCAGGGCAAGCCCGGTCATACTTCTAAGCGAGGAGGAATCAAGTCCCATGACTGAGAACGCATTGATCAAACTGGCAGCAGCCATCGCCATCGGCATCGGCTCCATCGGGCCTGCACTGGGCATCGGCATGGCCGTGAGCAAGGCCATGGAAGCGGTGGGGCGCAACCCCGAGGCAGCGGGCTCCATCCGAACGCTCATGATCCTGGGCGCCGGCCTTGCCGAGGCGGTCGCCATCTACGCATTCGTGATCGCGCTGGTTCTGAGCCTGGTTGTCTAGGGCTAGGTGCAGGCGGGCAAGGGGAGCATGGCTTCCCTTGCGCCCTGCCCTTACGTCGCCAGCACCGAGTGGCGCGGCGGGCCGGTCGCTGGAGCGCCGGTGCCTGGCACGATTTTGGATGTTAGGGAGGCATAAAACGGATGGACAAACTGGGAATCAACCCGGTCGCCCTCCTGTGGCAATTTATCGCGTTCGGCCTGCTGGTGTTCGGGCTGTACAAACTGCTGTACAAACCCGTGCTCCGCATGTTGGACGAGCGCGCCGAGCGCATCCGCAAGGGGATGGAGGACGCCGCCAAGGCCCGCGAGATGGCCGAGCGCGCCCAAGAGGAGTTTGAGAAGCGCATCGCCGAGGCCAGGAAAGAGGGGCAGGAGATCGTCGCCCAGGCAACGCAGATGAGCGAGAAACTGCGTCAGGAAATCCTGGAGCAGGCCCGCGCCGAGGCCGAGCGCATGATCCAGAAGGAACGCGAGCGCCTGACCCAGGAGCGCGAACAGGCCATGAGCGAACTGCGCGCCCAGGTGGCCGACCTGTCCATCATGGTCGCGCAGAAGGTCGTCGGCGTGTCGCTGGACGAGAACATGCAGCGCAAACTCATCGCCGACTTCTTGCGTGAGGCAGGAGACCTGAAGTGAGAAAGAATCGCCTGACCCAGACCTACGCGGAAGCGGCCTACGAGGCGGCCACCGGCGTCTGGCTACGGGCGCTGGCGGCAGTCCAGCAGGCGCTGGAGGCCAACCCGAGCGTGTTCGCCAGCCTGCGCGACCCGGGCGTGGACCTGGCGCGGAAACAGGCGCTGGTGGCGCCGCTGCTGCCCGCCGACGCGCCGCAGGAGGTGCGCAACTTCATCTCCGTGCTCCTGTCGCGCAACGACATCGGCCTGCTGCCCGACATCCTGGAGCAGTTCCGGCGGCTGGCGGTGCGCGGCCCCAAGGCGCAGATCGTCCGCGTTACCAGCGCCGTGCCGCTCACCGACGACGAGAAGCGCGCCCTGGCCGAGAAACTCGCCGCCCAGTTCGGCGAAAACCTGGAGTTTGAGTACCGAGAAGATCCCTCCATCCTGGGCGGGCTGGTGATACGCGTCGGCGACCGGGTCATTGACGCCAGCGTGGCGGGGAAACTGAAGGCGCTACGCGAGACCCTGGTGGCGCGCGAGTAGCCCCCGCGCGGGCGCCCGCGGCGCGCCGGCGAGACCGCCTTCGCGCGGGTGCGTCGCGCCTGCCGCATAGATTGTGTGAGGAGGTTGGACGGTGGCCATACGAGCAGACGAGATAGCCGCCCAAATACGACAACAGATTGAGCGATTTGAAGCGCCCGTAACGTCCGCCGACGTCGGGACCGTGCTGGAGGTCGGCGACGGCATCGCTCGCGCCAGCGGGTTAGCCGGCGTGATGGCGAACGAAATCGTGGAGTTTGAAAACGGCGTCCAAGGGTTGGCCTTCAACCTTGAGGCCGACAACGTCGGCATCATCATCATGGGCGATTATACCGAGATTGAGGAGGGCGACCAGGTGCACAGCACGGGACGCATCGTCTCCGTGCCCGTCGGCGAAGGACTCATCGGCCGCGTGGTCAACGCCCTGGGCGAGCCGATTGACGGCAAAGGCCCCATCCAGTTCAGCGGGTACAGGCCCGTGGAGCGCATCGCGCCCAACGTTGTGGTGCGCAAAGAGGTGGATACGCCCGTGCAGACCGGCATCAAGGCCATTGATGCCATGATCCCCATCGGCCGCGGGCAGCGCGAACTCATCATCGGCGACCGCCAGACGGGCAAGACCGCCCTCGCCATAGACACCATCATCAACCAGAAGGGCAAGAACCTGATTTGCATCTACGTGGCCATCGGGCAGAAACTGTCCAGCATCGCCCAGGTGGTGGCCACGCTGGAACGCTACGGCGCGATGGAGCACACCATCGTCGTCGCGGCGTCGGCATCCGAGCCGGCCGCGCTGCAATACCTGGCGCCCTATGCGGGCTGCGCCATGGGCGAGGAGTTCATGGAGCAGGGCAAGGACGCGCTCATCGTGTACGACGACTTGAGCAAGCACGCCTGGGCGTATCGCCAGGTGTCGCTGCTGCTGCGCCGCCCGCCCGGACGCGAAGCCTACCCGGGCGACATCTTCTACCTGCACTCGCGCTTGCTGGAGCGCGCGGCCAAACTGCACCCGGACTACGGCGGCGGCTCGCTGACGGCGCTGCCCATCATTGAGACCCAGGCGGGCGACGTGTCGGCCTACATCCCGACCAACGTCATCTCCATCACCGACGGGCAAATCTACCTGGAAAGCGACCTGTTCTACGCGGGTATTCGGCCTGCGCTCAACGTGGGCATCTCCGTGTCGCGCGTCGGCGGCAAGGCCCAGGTCAAGGCCATGCGCCAAGTGGCAGGCAAACTCAAATTGGAAATGGCCCAGTACCGCGAATTGGCCGCCTTCGCTCAGTTTGGGTCGGACTTGGACAAGGCCACCCGCGCCCAACTGGAGCGGGGCATGCGCATCCAAGAGGTGCTCAAACAGCCGCAGTACGAGCCGGTGCCGCTGGATCATCAGGTCATGGTCCTGTTCGCTGTAACCAACAACTACATGGACGATGTTCCGGTGGAGAAGATTCGCGACTTTGAGATGGCCTTCCGCCGATTCATGGACACGACGCATCCGGAAGTGGGGCAGGCCATCATGCGCGACCTGGCTCTGTCCGACATGACCATCCAGCAACTGCGCAGCGCCATTGAGGAGTTCAAGGCGACGGGGGCCTACTAGCGGCTCTACCACGCCACGGTAAGGAGTAGCCCGTGTCCAGCATCCGAGAGATACGCCGACACATACGGAGTGTGCGCAACATCTCCAAAGTTACGCGGGCCATGCAGATGGTGGCCGCGTCCAAGATGCGCCGCGCCCAGGAGCAGGTGCTCGCCACACGCCCCTACGCTCAGAAATCGTGGGAACTGCTCACGCACCTGGCAGCACTGGCGGTGCGCACCGAGCAGGAAGAGCACCCCCTGCTGGCGGTGCGGCCCGTGCAGGCGGTTGGCCTGGTCGTCATCACGTCGGACAAGGGCCTGTGCGGCGGGTACAACCACAACCTGCTGCGCGTGGTAACCGATTACTTGCAGGCGCAGGAGAAGCCGGTGAAGGTCATCACCGTGGGACGCAAGGGGCGCGATTTCATGCTGCGCACCCGCGTCAACCTTGTGGCCGATTTCACCGGCGTGCCGGCGCTTCCGACGCTGCTGGACGTGCTCCCCATCGCGCGGACAGTCCTGGACGACTATCTGGCGGGCGTGTACGACGAGGTGCTGCTGGCCTACACAGACTTCGTGAACACGCTGGTGCAGCGGCCCGTGATCCGCAGGCTTCTGCCCCTACGGGTGGCGGGGGACCTGACCGAACAGGCCGTGAGCGAGTACGTGGAGAGCGGGCCGCGCGTCCGCATCCCGGAGTACATCTACGAGCCCGACCCGCAGGCGGTGCTGGCGCAGATTGTGCCGCGCTTCACCGAACTGCAAATCTACCAGGCGATTCTGGAATCCATCGCCAGCGAGCACAGCGCGCGCATGGTCGCCATGCGCAACGCGACGGACAACGCCAACGAATTGCTGGATCAACTGACGCTCTCCTTCAACCGCGCCCGGCAGACGGCCATCACGAAGGAGATTCTGGACATCGTGGGCGGCGCAGAGGCTCTGGCCAAAGCGGCGCAGGCCTAGACATACGCACGGAGGAAAGAATGGCACGAGGTACTGTGGGAAAAGTCGTGCAGATTATGGGGCCGGTGGTGGACGTGGACTTCGCCGGTCAGGAACTGCCCGAAATCTACAACGCCCTTGAGATCATCCGCGACGATGGCAAGCGGCTAGTCTTGGAAGTTCAGCAGCACCTGGGCGGCGACTGGGTGCGCACGGTCGCCATGGACACCACCGACGGGTTGCGGCGCGGCGTGAGCGCCGTGGACACCGGCGGCCCCATCCGCGTGCCCGTTGGCCCCGGCACCCTGGGGCGCATCTTCAACGTCATCGGCGAACCCATTGACAACCTGGGCCCGGTGCAGGCCACTGACTTGTGGCCCATCCACCGCCCGGCCCCTTCCTTTGAAGAGCAAGTTACCGAGCCGCAGTTCTTTGAGACCGGCTTGAAGGTCATTGACCTCATCGCGCCGTTCACCAAGGGCGGCAAGACGGGCATCTTCGGCGGCGCAGGCGTGGGCAAGACCGTCATCATCCAGGAACTCATCCGCAACATCGCCACCGAGCACGGCGGCTACTCCGTCTTCGCGGGCGTGGGCGAGCGGTCTCGCGAGGGCAACGACCTGTGGTACGAGATGAAGAACTCGGGCGTGCTGGACAAGACGGTGATGGTCTTCGGCCAGATGAACGAGCCGCCCGGCGTGCGCCTGCGCGTGGGGCTGACAGGCCTCACCATGGCCGAGTACTTCCGCGACGAGGGCCGCGACGTGCTCCTCTTCATTGACAACATCTTCCGCTTCGTCATGTCCGGCTCCGAGGTGTCGGCGCTGCTGGGGCGCATGCCGTCGGCCGTGGGCTACCAGCCCACGCTCAGCACCGAGATGGGCGAACTCCAGGAGCGCATCACGTCCACCAGCCGCGGCTCCATCACGTCCATGCAGGCCGTGTACGTGCCCGCTGACGACTATACCGACCCCGCGCCGGTAACGACGTTCGCCCACCTGGACGCCACCATCTCGCTGGAACGCTCCATCGCCGAGCAGGGCCTGTACCCCGCAGTGGACCCGCTGGCGTCCACGTCGCGCATCCTGGACCCGCGCGTTGTGGGCCAGGAGCACTACGAGGTGGCCCGCGGCGTGCAGCGCGTGCTCCAGCGTTACAAAGACCTGCAGGACATCATCGCCATCCTCGGAATTGACGAATTGACCGAAGAGGATAAACTAGTCGTGTCCCGCGCCAGGAAGATTCAGCGGTTCCTGTCGCAGCCCATGTTTGTGGCCGAGTCGTACACGGGGCGCGAAGGGCGTTACGTGAGCATCAAGGACACCGTGCGCGGCTTCAAGGAGATTCTGGAAGGCAAGCATGACCACGTGCCCGAGCAGGCGTTCTACATGCAGGGCACGATAGAAGACGTCCTGAAGACCGCCGAGACCCTGCGGGCATGAGCGAGGGCAGGCCAATGCCCACGACAAGACTGGAAGTGATCACCGCCGAGCGCGTCGTGTATTCCGACGACGTGGATATGGTGCTGGTGCCGGGCGTGGAGGGGCAGTTGGGCATCTTGCCGCGCCACGCCTATTTGCTCACGGCGCTGGCCGAGGGCGAACTCGTGATTCGCAAGGCGGGCCAGGAGGACGAATACATCGCCATCGGCGGCGGGTTCATGGAGGTCGGCCCGGACCACGTAACCATCCTGGCCGACAGCGCCGAGCGGGCCGAAGAAATTGACGTAGCCCGCGCCGAGGCAGCCCGAAAACGCGCCGAGGCACTGCTGGCCGAGAAACGCGACGTTACGGCCCTGGCCGAGGCGGCCGCCGCCCTGCGCCGCTCGCGCGTGCGGTTGCAGGTCGCCCGCCGCCGCAAACGGCGCGGGATGGGGCCATCGGAGAGTGAGTAGGGGCGAACCTGCGTGTTCGCCCGCGAACCCGTGCGTTCACACGCGAACCTGCGTGTTCGCCCGAGGGGGCAATCCGTAGGGGCGGTTCGTCGGGGCAATGCATGCATTGCCCC